>NZ_JAKKRK010000021.1:0-80139 GCF_025654545.1 Shewanella sp. SM20
GACAGGACAGAATATCGACACTTGATAAAGTTTGAACTCAAACAAAGCAAATCAGCTTTCCGAATTATTATTAACGTGAGCCAGAGATGGACACGGTAATAAACAGAATTTGCTTGGTGACAATAGCCTTGTGGAACCACCTGATCCCATCCCGAACTCAGAAGTGAAACGCAAACGCGCCGATGGTAGTGTGGGGTCTCCCCATGTGAGAGTAGGTCATCGCCAAGCGCCTAATTTAGGTTAACGTGTAGACGCTAAGCTAAAGGAGCGGTAGTTCAGTTGGTTAGAATACCGGCCTGTCACGCCGGGGGTCGCGGGTTCGAGTCCCGTCCGCTCCGCCAACATTAAGAGATAAGCCTCATCGAAAGATGAGGCTTTTTTCGTTATGGTGTCGCAGATAATTAGTGTCAGTGACGTTGATGCTTCGTGCTCGAAGCATGTGGTTATCCTCATACCCAGCCATCCCAATTCCTACGAGTGTACGTTATTGTTATTCGGATCAGTCCGAGATAATTTTAATCTCTTAGCTTGTAGCTGACGCTCTATCCCTATAGGTAACGTCTATCTTTTTCTTGTCCTAATTGACTTAATATCGTTTATATTGAAGTATTTATTATTAAGCAGATACTTAAATTCCAAGAATGATTGAAATTGAATTATTTGCCCCAAGATAGTCTTAAGTGCTGCAGTTTTGTAGCGTCCATCAATGAGGTCCATGCCATGCTTTATGATTTAACGGTTGTACAATTTAGCAAGATGCTGAAAAATTTAAGCGTTATTCTTGAAAAGGGCGAATGCTTCGCAAACCTCAAGAAAGTCGATATGGCGGTGCTATTAAACTCACGTTTAGCGCCGGATCAATTTAACCTTATTCGCCAAGTTCAGATTGCCTGCGATACTGCCAAAATTGGCGTGGCACGCTTGACCGATAACTTAGATACAGTGCCAAAGCACGATGATAGCGAAACGACGTTAGCTGAGTTACAAGCTCGTATTAGCTCAGTGTTAGCTTACTTAGCGACGTTCAAAGCGGATGATTTTGCTAATGCGGCCACGATCCATGTCTCACAACCACGCTGGGAAGGAAAATATCTTACCGGTTATGAGTTTGCCATTGAGCATGCGATTCCGAACATTTACTTCCATGTAACAACAGCCTACGCGATTTTGCGCCACAACGGTGTTGAAATTGGCAAGAAAGATTACCTCGGCGCTATGCCATATAAGTCGTAAATCTAGGCTAGATGTAGTACTGTTGCGTAGCCTAATTGTTGCGCAGCAGCGCTTTGCCGCTCGAGCTTACCAACCTTTCTGCATTACCACCTGTTCTTTCTCTACCTATGTTATGCCGCTTTATCGCTGGATAATTAGGGCTCGTTAGAGTTCTGTTACGCCGATGAAGTCAATCAATACTCAGTTTTTCATTTCAACCTTACGTCTCGATTATTTTTATCCTGTTAGCATGTATTTAATCTTGTTGGCTTAGGTGAATGATAGGGGCCGTAAGTTTATGAGTCGCCAAATTATCTATTACTTAAATAGTGAATGGCGAATTGACTCATTAAAGATGACCTGTTTGTTTTGAGCAGGGATTTACTGGAAGAGCCTATTTAAGGTTCTAATTAAAGGAGTTAGCTATGTCTATCGAATCTCAAGCCGTCGAGAGTCCAACGGATGCAACGACAACTGATTTACCGATAAAGAGCACGAAAGCAAAAAAAGCCGCCATTACTAGTGGTTTGCGCCTCAAAGACAAGTTGACCCAAGACACTCGCCGCCGAATTGAAATTCTGCACGAGCAACGCCAACTATCCAATCGTTTCGGCGTGGATATAGAAATTGACTAAAGCCATTGGCTTGTCGCTAAGTATTGGATATCACATCTAGATATTTCGCCAGTATGTACAGCTTCACGACGCCCGTCGTGGGGCTTGCTCACTCTCCTTAAGCATTCACTTCTTAAATTCATATTCCATTATCGTGACCATCTCGCCCATATAATCTTCCCGTGAAATCTTTGACCAACCCAGCGATCGATAAAAATCTGCTTTGTCTGCTGTAAACAAATAGATTTTTTGTAATCCGAGTGCTTTGGCATAATCAACGACGGCATTGACTAATATTTTCCCCAAGCCTTTATTTCGATAGTGTGCATTAACATACACATTGGCGAGCCAAGGGCTGAGGTCTGTTCGGGTGTCCATGTCTGCTGCGGTTAATGAGGAGGAGCCCATGACTTGGTTAGCGTCTTCACAGATAAACATCTTAGGAATGGCGGCGTCAGAGAGGTACTCGCTCATTTGCTCAATGAGTGTGGTGACTGTGGCGTCCGCAGAACTTAAATGTGCCCATGCTTGATGATGCCACTCCGCCAATTGTGGAATGTGTTGCGGGGCCGATTTTAGGTCGATAACTTTCATATAAATCTCTAGACTGATTGGGGAAAGGGGTTTGAACGGGCAAATTATACCCTCTATTGGCTTGCATGAACTCAGTGGGCACAAGCCGAGTGAGTATACCGTTTAATTCGGGAGCGGCAGAAATACGCTGGCTTTAAGTCCGCCTTGTTTCGCATGGCTAAAACCGAGTTCGCCTTGATAACTGTCGACGATATCTTTGCAGATAGATAATCCTAAACCATGGCCTTGGATGCTTTCATCTAGCCGAATGCCGCGCTCAATGATAACGGACAGCGCGGCATCGGAGACGCCTTCGCCATCATCACTCACTTCTATCCCATAGCCAGTAGCTGGCACGTTTTGCTGACTGATATGGATCTCAATATTTTTGCGACCATGCTTGCAGGCATTATCCAGCAAGTTGCCTAAGAGTTCGAGTAAGTCATCCCGATCAAACGGCATTACTAAGCCGCTCGTGTAATGACTGTGAATAATGCGGTCTGGGTAAATGCGCTGCATTACTTGAATCAGCGGCGCAAGATCGTCATCGAGCACGGTATAACGCCCTGGAGTGGATAGGCCGACAATCTTAGTGCGCTTAAGCTCTCTCTCAATGATGTGGTGCAGGTTTGCGAGCACTTTACTGCCCTCACTCCGCTGTTCAGGTGGAAGGCTTTCTAGGTAGGACTGCAGCCCTTGTAGTGGACGCTTCATCTCGTGGGCCAAGTTACCCAAGGCATTACGGGAGCGTTGTACTCGCTGGCCCAATTGATTAACTAAGCGATCTATCTCTTCGATCAGCGGGACTATCTCGCTTGGCACTTGGTCAGGATTGATTTCTTGCCCTTGGGTGCGCATTTGCCGGATAGCTTCTGGCATCTGCTCTAAGGGTTTAAAACCGCGTTTAAGTAATTGATACTGTGCTATTAATAGAATGACAATCGTGAGCAACACGGCTGCGCTGGCAAAGGCTAAAAACTGCACTTGGGTTTGTTCAAGCGAGCTAATATCTTCTGTCACCCACAGAGTAACTAATTGATCATCTTTGATAACGGCCTGACTGAACATCAGCCAGTGTTCTTTGCTGACAAACTCAGTGGCTTGGTGTTGCTCACCAGCGGTCAGTTTTGGCATGTTCACGTTATGGTCGAAAAGGGATCGTGAACGCAGAGTTTGCTCGCCGATTTGAATTGCAAAATAATGCCCAGAATTAACCCTGTGGTACACATTGGGTAAACGGTCGGTGGTGAGCGCCCATGTGCCATCGGGATTGTGATTCAGGGCGGAGATCAGGCTGTCGGCATCGTGTTGTAGACGCGAAGCGACAAAGTCTTGGGTTAATATTTGGATGCCTTGGTATAGAAAATACAATAACAGCACCATGGTAAAGGTGAGCGTGATCAGCAGATTGCGCGTCAGATAACCCTTGAGTGAATACACGCCTTTACTCCTTGAGTCGATAACCTTGGCCGCGGCGGGTTTCGATATAATCCTTGCCTAAGCGTTGGCGCAGGCGGTTGACGTACACTTCGATGACATTGCTGTCTTTGATTTGATCTTCTTCGTAAATGCGTTCACTGAGCTCTGACTTAGAGACGATTTTGCTGGGATTGACCATTAAGTAATGCAGCAGACGATATTCAATCTTAGTCAGCTCTATCACTTCACCATCAACATTGGTGACGGCTTGTTTGTCGACATCGAGGGAGACGCCCGCATGCTGCAACACATTGTCGGCGCGGCCAAAGTGGCGGCGGATCAACACTTCGAGCCTTGCGAGTAGTTCTTCAATGTGAAAAGGCTTGCCGAGGTAATCATCCGCACCCGCCTTGAGGCCATCGACCCGCTCGTGCCACGCATCGCGGGCGGTGAGAATAAGCACTGGCATAGCCAAGCCTTTTTGTCGCCATTGGCCGAGGACGTGTAAACCGGGTTTGCCGGGTAAACCGAGATCGAGGATCACGGCTTCGAAGTTTTCTTCTTCGCCTAAAAAGGCACCGTCGATACCGTTATCGGCGTGCTCGACGGTATAACCCGCCTTGTTAAGGGCGGGAATGAGGCGTGCGACCAGATCTGTATCATCTTCAATCAATAGCAAACGCATCAGTCGACCTTTTCCTTTAGCCACTCGCCGGTTTTGGCGTCAATCTTGATTTCATACACTATGCCATCGTCACGAAGGATTTCGAGCTCGTAGATGATCCTTCCATGTTTTTGCTCGACTTCGAGATCGAGCAACCGTCCCTTTAGCCGTGATTCATAGCGTTGCATTATGGTGTCGAAGGGCAAAACCTTGCCCTCCTTAACCCACTCGACCACCTTGCTGGAAAGATCATCGTCGTGGGCATCAGTGCTTGGACTGCTAATCATCCCAGCGGCCAAAACCAGGAATATTAACGGTATCTTCATCGAATATGCCCTTCTCTGCGAGGTTGTGACAATTGCTGCATTGACTGAATGAGCCGACTTTGGGGTTATCTTGCACCATACGTCTTGGGATCTCATCGTGTTTGCCAATAAAAAATGCCTGTTCTGTGATCTTCTGCGGCCCAGACCCTACGAGCAGCGGCGTGCTGTTTTTCATCACCTTACCATTTTGCGCCGCATGTTGAACCAGATATTCCTCAATTCTAGCAGTGACTTGAGGATCTAGACTGGCGTTGTCACCAAAGTGATTATCAAGATTTGCGGTAATGGCGCGCCACTTGTCGGCGGGGAGTAAGTTCGCGGGATAAGCCATGTGGCAGCTGCCACATTCTGCCGTATATTCCGCATTTTGTGGAACAGCGCGGCTGAGCTCGCGGCCATCGTCGGCATAGCCTGTGCCGGTTAAGGTTAGGCTGATGCCGATAACGCCAATGGCTAATGCCGCAGCTGTGAGTGATGAACCTAAGAACCAGCTAATAGGGTGTGCTTGTTGAGTCATGACATCTTCCTTTTTGTGCCGTTACCTTCTGTGGAAGGTATTGAAATTAATTGATCTCATTGAATGAGTTATAAAGTCGAAATTTGGCGGTTATTGCAGGCTTAACCAGAGTAAAGCATCGCCTTTTTCCTGTGGCGTGCAGTCGCGTTTAAAGGTCCAGTTACAGTTACGGGTAAACCATTTCTCGATTTTGGCTGAGTCGGTTAACCGATCTGCGGTAATCGACGGCGCCATAGGGTCAATGGGTTTACGGGTATTTTGGTGCATCCCCATGTCGGTGACTTTAGCGGTATGACAACTGGCGCAGCTGCGACCGTCCATGTCCTGTAGCCAAAGCTTTTGTCCTGCGGCGGCGGTAAAGGGTCCAGCGCCTTGGGCTTGATAGCTTTGCAACTGCGTGCCAATACGCTCGGCGCTAAGTGGCAGGCTTTGCACTTTACTGTTGGCGGCGCTAACGCTGAGGCTAGTCAGCAGCAAGGTGGCAATTGCGACTGTGGCAAGGCGACTCGTATTCGTGTGTCTGGTGAATTTGTTCATAGGGCATTCCTTTTGGGCTGGATGTCTTGTGGCTAAGCAAAATGGCTAATGGATTAATCTTTTTGTTCCACAGGGCGTTGTTTCTTGCCCGTGACCATGGCTCTGACTAAGTTTTCTTTGTGTAACAGGCTGCTGACGATGACGCCGCCAACATGGATGACCACAAGGAACACGGTGAAGTTGGCAAAGAATTCATGGACTTCTTTTATGGCGCCTTCAGGCCAAGTGGCGAAAAAGCTCGTGGCTAATGGGCCGTGTCCGTCGGTGGCGTATAGAGCTATGCCTGAGAATCCCGTGATGGCGATGCTAGCAATCAAGGCTACTATCATCATTGCTCCAGCGGGGTTATGGCCTATGTAGTCTTTGGCTTTGCCTGTGATGAGCCCTTTGAGGTACACCAGCACTTCTTTAGGGCGAGTGATAAAGTTGCTAAAGCGCGCATTATGGGTACCAATCACGCCCCACAGCAGGCGAAACACCAGTAAAATTAAGATGCTGTAACCTGCGTAACTGTGTATGGTCATCCACCCGTCTTCGCCTTCAGTGAGGTAGGCTAAGGCAAAAAAAACGACGAGTGACCAATGGAATATGCGGATCAACAGGTCCCAGACTTTGATGGTTTGCAGTGTGTTTGATGACATGGTGTGACGCTCCTAAGTGGGTTTAGGTGTAGGCTACTTAACCCAAACTTAAACCTCGCTTAAATTTTGAGGGGCGAACATTTAGTGAATTGGTGGGGTTGAGTGGTGCGCTTGCCTAGGTGACGAGCCTTAAATATCAACGAAAGCTTGCTTGTTAACCTCTTGGTATTACGGTAAATTCTGCCACTTTAATCGAGTGAAGGGATTAACTTACCTATGTCTACCGCCGTTATTCGCGCTTTTATCAGCCGCAATCCGAGTCGTAAATCCTTTTGTATTTATGTCGTTTTATTATTTTTGACCGAAGTCTTAATCGCCTTATATGCACCTGCGGGTTTTATTCGTGGTTTTGTGGGCGATGTATTGGTGGTGATCTTACTGTTTTGCATGGTGCGGGCTGTCGTTCCGGTTGCCAGCCCAGTAGAAAAGCCCCTAGCACAAAACACAGGCGAGGGTATTAAACGCTTTTTTCAAACTCCTTGGCTGGCGTTTGCGGTATTGCTGTTTGCCTTTGCTATCGAGTTTGGTCAGTATTGGGGTTTAGTCGATAAGCTGGGCTTGGGTGGAAATCGATTGGCGCGGATAGTGATAGGTAGCCATTTTGATCCACTTGATCTCGTGGCATATTTTGTCGGTTACTTGATCTTACTGGGCTGTTATTGGAAAAGCCGTCAGTCCTAGTGATTTGAGTTCACAAGAGTCGCGTGACGTGTGTTTTCGCGGATAGGAATGCGAGATAGGTAGGCAGATAAGTGGGGTAAGGGATGCAGCCGATAACGGGGTTTTCACTGCTAATAGCACGTACTGATGGACTTGAGCCTAACCCACTGAAAATGCCTCTGTATTTCAATGGCCAACCTACTCATACCTTTATTGCTGGCTTAGTGATTGAAGGCCAATATCGCTGCGTTTTATCCAATAAAACCTCGGGGTATTTGGTCATCACTTCTTTCGATTGTCCCTTCGAAGAATCGACCGAGTTTAGTCTGCTTGATGAAGGGTTTCAGCTCATTGCGACAACCTCTTTGGCGCAAATGTACGATTCTTTTCTGCTTTATGCCCATTGGCCTATGACGGATAACCGACTGAGATTGCACTATTACGGTCAGTTTGTGCTGGATTTAGTGATGACAACGGGCAGTTCTTGGTTACCTTTTCAGCCAAAACTTAAACTGGTTGAAGTTGTCGATCCCCAAAGCGATCCACAAACAGCCTCATCTCTTGCTGAATTAGCTCAGCGTTTAGCGCGGATTGATAATATAAACTGAGTGAGGTTTGAATTAAATTCAGTTAAAAAAGAAAGGGCTATTCGCCCTTTCATGTTTATCACTTGTATCGATTACTCATGCGGAAAGTTTTATAAGCTTGCTTGCAAAGACGTTTAAAAACCTAATAAAAGCTTCCTCACATCAGCTTGTTTGAGCCCCAAAAACCTTAGAAGAAACCTAAAGGATTAACATCGTAACTCACCAAGAGATTCTTGGTATTTTGATAGTGGTTGAGCATCATTTTATGGGTTTCGCGGCCAATGCCGGATTTTTTGTATCCACCAAAGGCGGCATGGGCAGGATAGGCGTGGTAACAGTTAATCCACACACGGCCAGCTTGAATGCCACGTCCCATACGTTGAGCCGTGTTCATGTCCCGTGTCCACACACCAGCACCTAGGCCGTACTCAGTATCGTTCGCGATCGCTAAGGCTTCGGCTTCATCTTTAAAGGTGGTGACCGAAATGACGGGGCCGAAGATCTCCTCTTGGAAGATACGCATCTTATTGTGGCCTTTCATAATCGTCGGGTTGATGTAATAACCTTCGCTTTGGCCTCCATCGAGTTGGCAAAGTGTGCCGCCCAGTAGCACTTCTGCACCTTCAGCCTTACCTATGGCTAAGTAGCTTAAGATTTTATCGAACTGTTCTTTAGAGGCTTGAGCGCCAACTTGAGTGTCGGTATCTAAGGGATCGCCTTGCTTAATGGTTTGCGCACGGGCGAGCACTTTTTCGATAAAGCGATCAAAAATCGATTCCTGGACTAGCACCCGAGATGGGCAGGTACAGACTTCACCTTGGTTGAAGAAGGCCAGCAACATGCCTTCGACGGCTTTATTTAAATACTCGTCTTCATGGTCCATCACATCGGCAAAAAACACGTTAGGCGATTTGCCGCCAAGCTCAACGGTCGATGGAATTAAGGATTCGGCGGCGCATTTTAAAATGTGATAGCCAATTTCGGTGGAGCCCGTAAAGGCCAATTTAGCGATGCGTTTGCTGGTGGCCAAAGCTTGTCCTGCTTCGGCGCCAAAGCCGTTGACTACGTTAAGAATACCCGCGGGTAATAGGTCTTCAATCAGCTCGAGCAAGACCAGAATCGAGACCGGTGTCTGCTCCGCAGGTTTGAGTACCACACAGTTACCCGCCGCCAGCGCAGGGGCGATTTTCCATGCCGCCATTAAGAGCGGAAAGTTCCAAGGAATGATCTGGCCGACCACGCCTAAAGGCTCTGGAAAGTGATAGCTGACTGTGTTGCCGTCGATATCGGCAGCGCTGCCTTCCTGTGCGCGGATACAACCTGCAAAGTAGCGGAAGTGGTCGACGAATAAGGGCAAGTCAGCATTTAAGGTTTCACGCACCGCTTTACCGTTTTCCCAGGTTTCGGCAACGGCTAAGTATTCGAGATTTTGCTCGACGCGATCGGCAATGCGCAGTAACAGGTTTGAGCGTTCGGTAACTGAGGTTTTACCCCATGCTTCTTTGGCTGCGTGGGCGGCATCTAACGCTAATTCAATATCTTGTGCATCGGATCGCGGGATTTGGCAAAAGTTTTGGCCATTCACGGGGGAGCGATTGTCGAAGTATTTGCCATTGACTGGGGCGACCCATTTTCCGCCGATAAAGTTGGCGTATTTTTCTTTGAAGTTAACGATTGCGCCTGCGGTTCCGGGTTGAGCATAAATCATAGAATCATTCCTTCTTGTGGATGGCATGCTGGGCGTTGGCGATTTTTACGCTCTTGGCTTCAGCAAGGGAGTCTTGTTGATGCATCTCTGCTGGATGCCTTTTTAAATATTTTTCGTTTTGCTTTAAGCCAATCCTATTGATTGGCTTAGTGTTCTCTTATGCAACACCTTAGGCTTGCATACCAAGTGAGCATCGCAAGGAGAGTGCCAAACTGGCAGGAGTTGTACACTTGTTGTGCTAACAGTATGATGAAAAGCTAATTTTGCAGATTTGAATAAGTATGGGCACTCAGGGAGAGAAGTGTGTCCTGTGGTTACTTTGTCATTGAGTGGCACACAGCAATTGTGCCGAAACGGAACACAGCTCGGGGGACACGGCTATGACAGTTAAACCGCATTTACCATCGACACAGGCGTGGTTGGCCGATTCGTGGCAGCGCAGCATTGGCGCTGGCTTGTCAGAATTTCAGTTACCCCAGGAGCTTAGGCTCGATGCCTGCGAAATAAAGCAGAAACATGAGCAATATCAAATGCTCATCGCATTAGTGCAATCCCATGCCTTGCCTTTGTTTAATCAGTTGATGGCGCATTCTAATAGCCGACTCTTGCTCTCCGATGCCGAGGGTTATGTACTTAGGCATTGGGGCGTGAGCCGTTACTCCACAAAATTGGCGGACGTGGCTTTGGATATCGGGGTGAATTGGCTTGAGCAGCACAAGGGCACCAATGCGATAGGGACGGCACTTACCGCCAAACAAGCGGTATCTGTAGTGGGTGAGCAACATTTTATTCGCCAGAATCGTTTTATGAGTTGTACCGCCTGCCCGATATTTTCCCCCCAAGGTGAGATGCTCGGGGTGATTGATATCACCAGCGAGCAGCAAAGGCACACCCAGCAGACGCTGATGTTAGTGTCCAGTTTGGCGCAGCAGGTCGAGACCGCGCTTTTGTGCCATCTGCCCGATAGCCATTATCGAATCGATTTAGCGGCGCAGCCCAATCTGCTCAGTTCGGGTTGGCAGGGCATAGTGATTGCCGACAGCGATGGCCGTATCGTGGGGTGCAATCCCATGGCGAGACAATTGCTTAATCAAGCCAAGGTGGGTGATAGCGTTGAGCAGTACTTAGGTGATAATTGGAACCGTGCGGGCGGTTTTAATCCACATTTAGC
Source organism: Shewanella sp. SM20 (assembly GCF_025654545.1). Lineage (NCBI taxonomy): Bacteria > Pseudomonadati > Pseudomonadota > Gammaproteobacteria > Alteromonadales > Shewanellaceae > Shewanella > Shewanella sp. SM20. Next base: position 10,630 of record NZ_JAKKRK010000021.1, read on the forward strand.
TTTGCATTTACAGACTCAGCCCTTAAATATTCCCAGCGCTAAGGAGCTAGTTGCGATTAGCAATAAATCGCTCACTCAACTGGGCGTGCGGTTTCGCGATCCTCAACTTGAGCGCGCATGGCAACATGCCAATAAGGTGATCACTAAACAAATTCCGCTGTTAGTGCTCGGTGAAACCGGCGTAGGTAAAGAGCAGTTTGTTAAAAAGCTCCACGCCCAAAGTGCACGTCGCAGCGAGCCCTTAGTGGCAGTGAACTGCGCCGCATTGCCTGCCGAGTTAGTCGAATCTGAACTTTTTGGTTATCAGGCAGGCGCTTTTACTGGGGCGAACCGCACTGGATTTATCGGCAAAATTCGCCAAGCCCACGGCGGTTTTTTGTTTTTAGATGAAATTGGCGAAATGCCGCTGGCGGCCCAGAGTCGTTTACTGAGGGTACTGCAGGAGCGCGAAGTGGTACCCGTTGGCAGTAATCAAAGCTTTAAAGTCGATATCCAAATCATTGCCGCAACCCATATGGATTTAGAACAACAGGTGACTCAAGGGCTGTTTCGGCAGGATCTGTTCTACCGACTCAATGGCTTGCAAGTGCGCTTGCCTGCGCTGCGGGAGCGGCTGGATATCGAGCGTATTATCCATAAATTGCATCGTAAACATCGTATCGCTGCGCAGGATATCTGCCCAGAACTGTTAGGGAAAATGATGCAATACGACTGGCCGGGGAATTTGCGTGAGCTGGATAACCTCATGCAAGTCGCTTGCTTGATGGCTGAAGGCGATGACACTTTAACTTGGCAGCATTTACCTGATTATCTGGCGGCCAAACTCACATGCGAGCCGTTAAAAGTAGGCCTGTTACAAGCAGCCCCCTTATTTGAAGAATTTAAGGAGGTAAGCCGTCAACATTCAGTATCACCCCTGCCAAGTGGCAAGTTCGTTGTGGAGCCGAATGTCACACAGGTTCAATCGGATTCCCTAAATGAGGCGATTTATAGCAATGTGCTGCAGGCATACCAAGCCTGTAATGGCAATGTGAGCCAATGCGCTAAGCGTTTAGGGATCAGCCGTAATGCTTTGTACCGTCGATTAAAACAGATGGGGCTTAAGGATTAATGTTAGCTTACGGCTCTTGTTGCGAAGCTCAATCAATCGCCAAATATCTCTTAATCACCCCACGTTTATCCACTTCGCAATAGACTAAAACCGAGAGGTTTTAGTCCACAATATCTAGCTTCAGTATCTGATAATGTGACTTTTTGTTGTTGCCAATTTATGTCTAATAGGTTTTATTGATTCATATAATCGATAAAGATCGTTTCTTCTAATTACAAATTCAGAACTATACTGCGGGCAGGCAGAAAAGAGCTTGGCGTTATGCATAGAAGAGGAACTGTTATGCATCTTACTAAAAGCCTTTTAATTATTTCTATGGGTCTGACATTGAATGTGCAGGCTCAAACTTTACCAACAAATACCCTGACACGTGACAATGGTGCACCTGTGGGTGATAACCAAAACTCGACCACAGCGGGCAGTAATGGCAGCGTGTTATTGCAAGATGTGCAGCTTATCCAGAAGCTACAACGCTTTGCCCGTGAACGTATTCCTGAGCGTGTCGTCCACGCCAGAGGCACAGGTGTCCATGGTGAGTTTGTATCGAGTGGCGATTTTAGTAACCTAACCCAAGCGGCACCCTTTGCACAAAAAGGTAAAGTGACGCCCGTATTTGTGCGCTTTTCTACTGTGATCCACTCGAAAGGTTCGCCAGAAACGCTGCGTGATCCCCGTGGGTTTGCGACCAAATTTTATTCGGACCAAGGTAACTGGGACTTAGTCGGTAATAACTTACCCGTATTCTTCATTCGCGATGCGATCAAGTTTCCTGACATGGTGCATTCACTCAAACCATCGCCAGTGACCAATATGCAAGATCCGAATCGTTTCTTCGATTTTTTCAGTCACGAAGCGGGTTCAACCCATATGTTGACTCAGGTTTACAGTAACTTAGGTGTACCTGCCAGTTATCGTGAAATGGACGGTTTCGGTGTGCATGCGTACAAATTTGTGAATCGAGATAACCAAGTTAAATACGTGAAATTTAACTGGAAGAGTCTGCAAGGTGTTAAAGGCTTACGTCCCGATGAAGTGGTTAAAGTCCAAGGGCAAAACTTTAACCATTTAACTGATGATCTTTATAGTGAGATCAACAAGGGTAACTATCCTAAGTGGGATCTGTACGTTCAATTACTCGACCCGACTGAGCTTAATAAGTTTGATTACAACCCGTTAGATGCCACTAAGGTGTGGCTAGATGTGCCAGAACAAAAAGTGGGCACTATGACGCTGAACCGCATGCCTGCAAACTTCTTCCAAGAGACTGAGCAGGCGGCATTTGCGCCATCGAATTTGATCCCAGGGATTGAGCCGTCGGAAGACAGATTACTGCAAGGCCGTATGTTCTCCTACGCCGATACTCAGCTGTATCGACTCGGCGCGAATTTGTCGCAATTGCCGATTAATAAACCCTTAGTGGCGGTGGCAAACCACAACCAAGAAGGTGCGGGCAATATGGGGCATACCCAGTCCGATGTGAACTATCAACCGAGCGTACATTTAGCCTTGGCCGAAGATAATCGTTATCGTGCGGTAACGACTGCGCTAACGGGGACTGTGCAACAAACGGCTATTAGCAAGCAGGATAACTTTAGCCAAGCGGGCGTCTTTTATCGCAGCTTGAGCAAGCAAGATAGAGCAGATCTGATCACTAACTTGGCCGGAGACTTAGGCAAAGTGAACGATGCCAATGTGAAACATCAGATGCTCAGTCACTTTTATCGTGCAGACCCAGAGTTTGGTGAGCTTTTAACCAAGGCCGTAAAGGGTGATCTGGCTGACGTTAAACAGCGTTCAATCTGATGTCGTTATTTTTAGGACTGTTTTGGTCGAAGAGATTTGCGCGTTAACAGTCCGAACCTAGTAAGTCCCGCAAGACGTAAACAAGCTCTTTTCTGCCCAGTTTAAGAGGGCGTCTTGCGGGCATTTCGTCACGTCTCATTGTTTAAATCTCTATTTTAGCTGTGCTGGGAGCCATTGATGAAACACACTATTGCTATCTTATTATTGATTATTGTGGCCCTGAGTATGTCGGTGGCAATGGGGGCGGGTTCGCTTCAAGCACCATTGGTTACATCCGCAACTGTCAGTCAAACGGACAAGCCCGATACCGCACAAGTACAATTGCTGGTGGACTATTTTTTTGCAGCAGCGCGTACCGGCGATATCACAGTGCTTGAGCATTTTCTCGATGCAGGCTTCCCTATTGACCAGAGAAATAGTCAAACCTATACCGCGCTAATGGTGGCGGCTTATAACGGCCAAGAGGCTGCAACGGATTTATTGCTTGAGCATGGTGCTAATGCTTGTTTGCAAGATAAGCGTGGTAATACGGCAATGATGGGCGCTGTGATTAAGGCCGAATTCACTATTGTAAAGCGGCTATACGCGAAAGAATGCGATGTGAACCTAACGAATAATGCCGGAATGACCTTGACTGAGTTTGCCCGCTACTGGGGTCAAAGTGGCGCTTTACAGCAAGCGAGTTTAAAGCAATAAAGACGCTAAATCTTGCTATCTCTTGCGCTCGATCACTCTTGGTCATTATCTTTAATCTGTTTAGATCTCAGCATTTACTATTAGCAATAAGTCTGCTTGTTAATGATGTCTATGCCTTTTATGGTAACTTTTTGAATATCGTTTAATACGGCTTGGCCTTCGGAGAGCGATTCATGTTTGATGCCTTACTACTGACGCAAGAAGATAAACGCACGTTTGCTCAAGTTTCACAAATTACAGAAGCTGATTTGCCAGAAGGGGAAGTCTTGGTTGATGTCGCCTATTCCTCGCTGAATTATAAAGATGGTTTAGCTGTGAGCGGTGCTGGCAAAATCATTCGTCAGTTTCCTATGGTACCAGGCATCGATTTTGCGGGCGTGGTGCGCGAATCGACTGATGCGAGATACCAAGTTGGCGATCAGGTGATTTTGACGGGCTGGGGCGTGGGCGAAAATCACTGGGGTGGAATGGCGCAAAAAGCGCGAGTTAAAGCCGACTGGCTGGTGCCCATGCCGCAAGGTTGTGATGCCGCTAAATCCATGATGATAGGCACGGCTGGGCTTACGGCTATGTTGTGCGTGCAAGCGCTGCAGCAGGCTGGGGTAACACCGCAAAGTGGGGATATTCTTGTTACAGGTGCCAGTGGTGGTGTGGGTTCTGTGGCGGTGACTTTGCTCGCCAATGCTGGCTATCGTGTGGTCGCCTGCAGTGGTCGGGTTGAACAGAATGCGCCTTTATTGAAGGAGCTTGGTGCCGCAGAAGTGATTGATCGCAGTGAGCTTGAACAAGATGCTAAGCCGCTTGAGGCGCAGCGCTGGGCGGGTGTGGTCGATACCGTTGGCAACAAGATCCTCGCCAAAGCATTAGCGCAAATGCAATACGGTGGCGCCGCCGCTATTTGTGGTTTAGCGGGCGGTTTTGCATTACCCACAACCGTAATGCCATTTATTTTACGGGGAGTGAGTTTGCTGGGAATCGATTCTGTTTCTTGTCCATTTGAGAAACGAAAAGCGGCATGGGAAGCTGTGATTAAAGCACTGCCTGCACATTTCTATCAGCAAGCTTGCCAGCAGATTTCATTGGCAGAGGTGCCTGATTTCGCGAATAAAATTATCCAAGGCCAAGTCACGGGGCGTGTATTAGTTAAGCTGTAATCTAATACTATTTCGTTAAAGTTAGATTTAACGATTTTCTCTACTTTAAATAAATGGCAACACTAATGTGTTGCCATTTTCGTATTCCAATCATAAAGCGGATTTATGTCTATTTAGTTTTCACTCTGTTTTGAATTCACCATTTGGAATGGTTTCCATAATGCAGTTTAAGTCATTTTTTTAGACAAAACTGAAGTTGGTTAATGTTTCTGCCATGTTGTTTATTTGTAGCGGAGGCAACTCTTGATGCACTCACGTTTTGGAATGCATTCCATCGTTATGATGTTTATGTCTATTAAAACAACAAGGGTGATGACAGATGAGTAACGCAAATCTGCTAGGACGCCGTAATTTTATCAAAGGTTTAGGTGCCGCTACTGGCGTAGCAATGGTATCGCCTGCGATGGCAGTTTCTGAGAAAGCTGACGGTATTAAGTGGGATAAAGAGATTGAAATTCTAATCGTGGGTTCAGGTTTTGCTGGATTAGCGGCTGCAATTGAAGCGACGCGCAAGGGCGCAAAAGATGTACACATTTTCGAGAAAATGTCTTACTTCGGTGGTAATTCTGCAATCAATGGTGGTTTATTCGCTGCCCCAGGCACACCAATGCAGAAAAAAGAAGGGGTGGAAGATTCAGTTGAAAAAATGGTTGCGGATCAAATTGCCTCTGGCCGCGGCATTGCTGACGAGAGCTTATTACAGCACGTAGCCTCACATGCCGTAGAAGCATTGCAAATGACGTTAGATGCTGGATCTGAATACCATCCATATTTGCAGCAGTTAGGTGGTCATTCCGTTGCGCGTACTTACCAGACAAGCGTGAGTTGTGGTGCAGGTATTACTCAGCCATTGTTAAAAGAGTGTCAGAGAATCGGTGTACGGACTCATAACCGTTCTAAGTTCGAAGGCTTCTTATTAGGTGAAAAGGGTAATGTTGTCGGCGTGAAAATGCGTGAGAACTATCATTTTGGTGAAGATCAACCTGGGAAAGTGCTAAATATTCGCGCTAAACGTGGCGTAATTATGGCAACAGGTGGTTTTGCACAGAACATTGATTTGCGCATGGCACAAGATCCTACCCTTACTTCCGAAGTGGGTTGCACCAACATACCTGGCGCTACTGGTGAAGGCATGTTGGAGATGTTCCGTTTAGGGGCTGTGCCTGTGCATCTTGCACATATTCAATCAGGCCCATGGGCATCTCCAGATGAGGGTGGGTTTGGGTATGTCTCAAATTATTCAATCTTTAACTTCCCGCACTCCATTGCAATTAACTGCATGACAGGTAAGCGCTTTATGGATGAGATTGCTGATCGGAAAACCCGAGCAGATGCAGAATTGGCGTGTCGTGATACTAAAGGTGAGCCACTACCGCCCATTTTAATCACCAGCTTCAAAGATTCTAAACAGCATCCTAATACTGCTAAAGTTCTTAAATATAATGTGGGCTGGAAGTTCGATACGCTTGATGAATTAGCGAAACACTTTGGTGTACCACTTGAGCCATTAAAGGCGCAAATTGAAGAATATAACAATTATGTCAAAACGGGTATTGATAAACAGTTTGGCAAGAACATGGCGAAGGCTAAAGATAAATACATTAAAGCTCCATTTACCGTCGTTCGTTTATGGCCGAAAGTGCATTACTGCCAAGGTGGTGTCCAAGTGACAACAAAGGCAGAGGTTAAAGATAGTTTAACTGGTAAGCCAATCCCTGGACTTTATGCTGCAGGAGAAGTTTGTGGTGGTATTCATGGGGTGAGCCGTCTTGGTAGTTGCTCTATTCCTGAATGTATGGTGATGGGTATGACGGCAGCTCGCAGCATCATGAACGTCTAAATTTACCCGATAATACGAGGAATAAACCATGAATAAATTAACCATAGTATTCGCGCTGGTATTGGGGTGTTTACCGACGCTATCGCTATCAACTCAGGCTGTTGAACTTCGAGACTATCATAAAGATGTAATTGGTAAAGACTGCAAGGCTTGCCATGACAACGGTATAAAGCAATTTCCGTCAGACCAAGCTTGTTTGCAATGTCACGATCTGGATAAGTTAGCTGAGCAAACTGCTCGTAGTGAAGAGGATAAGTGGCAAAACCCACATAATAACCTTCATTATGGCAAAGAACTGCCTTGCCAAGAGTGTCATGGCGAGCATAAAGCTAAAAAGCCATTATGCAGTAACTGTCATACGTTTAAGTATGACAAGCATAAAGAATAAGATCTCTTAGTGAGAGGCCCATGTTGATCATGGGCTATCCCTAACCTTAGCTCTCCCCCTTATTTTTAGGATTACAAGTTGTTGGCTCCTCTTAACTTGTGAAAAATGTTTAGCAACATTGGCGGTTTTATTATCCCTGCAAAGACAATTTACTGTTAACCGTTTCGCTTAATATGCTCCTTGGTTGTCATGGCTAAGGGGCTTTTTTCCATTTAATTCCATATTTTTCATTTATAAACGATTTGTTATCTGTTTTGTGGGTTAAATGGTGTTTTCTGCTGTTAAATTGTTGCAAATCAGTGCCGGTTAAATTTTTGGAATGGATTCCAAGCATATTATTCCACTCCAGAAAGTGGTGAAAAATAATATGTAAATAAGGGAGAGATGAATGAAAAAGACAATTATTGCGTTGTCATTGTTTGCGGTAAATGGGGCGATGGCTGCTGACTTACCTGACTTCTTAGATCAGAGTGAAATTGATAATGCACAATTTAAGTGTCTGGGTGAGCCAGTAACCTATTCAAAGGCCGATCAGAGGTATGTCAATATGCTTTGGGATGAGACGCTAACTTATCTAAAAGCTTATGCCATAGCTTTAACTAACGGCGAAAACAGTCATTGTCTGAATTCAGATGAGGCCATGATCGATTCGACCCAAGGTGGTCAAAAGATGTGCATTATGGATCGCCGCGATATGAAGCTGATGGTGAAAAACATCTATCAGGTGATCAACAACGCCGATAAGGCCAAGCAATGTTTTGGTGTCCGTGAAGAGGTTAACTGGATCTATAACCCCGGTGGTGAATTAACCAAGAACTCACCTGTTGCGCAGCACTTTAAGCGTACAACTTTTGATGAATTCTTTAAGACGAAGGTGACCAATGAAGAGGTGCAGAAATTAGGTAAAACCTTCACTAATAATTTCTATAAGATGGTCACTGGTGATGAAGTGAAGATGCCTTCGGTATTCCCTTATGACATCAGCGCTAACGCTCTGCCCAATCTGTGGGCAGCCGCAGGCTGGTTCCCTATGTATGCCGAGGAGAGTAAGCGTAACGACAAGAACTTCAACAACATTCGCGGTGGCTACGCCTACGCTGAGATCTTCGGTCATTGGGGACTGCTGCGTATCGATGAGATCAATGGCGAAAAGGTAGGTGCCGAAGTTGGTATGACAGTACAGTCAGTCGATACGCTTTACCCCTACCATAATCACGCTATCTCAGAGATGTACTACAACATGCGCGTGCCAGCATGTACCAATCAGTTTAAGAGTTTTGCAGTTCGTGCAGACTCACCTCTAGTAAAAACAGTCAAGAAAGATGCCACGATGCGTCGAGTACAGTTTGATGCTGCACAACATAATGGCCACACGATGTGGTGAGCAGGAAGTTACGACCAAGACCCCCTGATGTATTTCCACGAAAACACAATACACGCATTCGATATTGATGGTAGCTGTGAAGCTAAGCCAGAAGAGAGAGCCATAGTTTCTGTCTGGGCAAGAAGTAATGCCCATGACAAGCGTAATGATTATGGAACCACACTGCTTTGCGAATCAGCACAAAATCCTGGTACGCCAGCCAATAAAGATGAAGTCATTCAGTGTGATCTGACTCATTTGAAATGGTAACGACTACGTAATACGGCCAAGTATAAGGCGATATAAGCTTGTGCCGTGTACCTAAGGCGTACGGCAATTAAAATTAAAAGGTGAGATGATGAAAAAGTTAAATTTGTCTTTTGTTGCTGCAATGATACCAATGGCATTAACGACTGGAATAGTACCGGCACAAGAACAACAAGACGGTATAGATGTTGCTGGTACTGTCAGGATGAATTATGCCTATAAAGACTATAGTGAGAGCTCAAAAGACAAAGCTGGCGACCTTGCTTTTGACATGGCGGCGATTAAATTCAACGGTAAACTGGGAGAATGGGGCTTAGCGAGTGAATATCGCTTTTATGATGGTTGGCAGGCACTACGTTATGGTTATGGTTTTTATGAGTTAACCCCTGAGTGGCAACTGCAGTTCGGTGTTAACCAAGTGCCTTTTGGCAACCCAGGTTTTATCTCTAATAGCTTCTGGTTTGGTGTGCCTTATTACCTAGGCTTCGAAGATGATTATGATTTGGGTGTTAAAGGGGTGTATTCGAGTGGTGCCTGGGGCACTGAAATGGCCTTTTATAAGAATGCTGAATATGGGGCAGGTCGCGCAGATCGCTATTCAACCGATCTGTATAGTGGAGCAGTCAACGGTACCGAGTACAACAACGAAGAGACTAACCAGTTAAATCTTCGCCAGACTTATGAAACGAGCTACGAAGGTGGTAAAACCCAGATGGGGGCGTCGATTGAGTATGGCCAGATCTATAACAACAAGACTGGCAACAATGGTGACCGTTATGCCATAGCACTCCACATGGACAGTAGTTATAAAGGCTGGAACCTACAACTGCAAGCAATGCAATATGAATATGACGCCGCCGATGCAGTCGACAGCAATAAGATCGCTGTGGCAGCCTACAATTGGCAGTATGAGATTGCATCTAAAGCGCAGGCATACAGCGTAAATATAGCTAAGACAGTAACGACCGATTGGGGCAGTCTGAAGTTTTATAATGATTTCGGTATGGTGACACCGGATGTTGCCGATGACAGCTTTGATACCAGTTATCAAAATGTTACTGGCTGTGCCATTTCTGCTGGCCCAACTTACACTATGATTGATTTCATTATGGGTAAAAATATGTATGCCTCGACTCGGGATAACGGCCATGTCGGGTTGCCTGAAATGGGGGACAGTTGGGATAAGCGGGTTAATATCAATTTTGGTTACTATTTCTAAGCAGATCTAACAGACTTTGTCGCTGTTATAAAAATGCCAACCTTAGGGTTGGCATTTTTTCAAATACGTTTGCCATTACACGCAGACTAGTTAACAGCATTAGCAAAGTGTTACACATTTGCTTTAATCAAGGTAATCAATTGCATTGTGGCGTCTGTTTGCGTTTCAGGATTGAGATAAAGGGATTCGTTAAATTCGGGTAACGGTGGCAAGCCATGTTCGTATGGATTCAATATTTGCATATGCTCATTGATCCTAAATTCTGCAATAGGTGCGATGGCTAAGTCATTTTCAACTGCCATACACAGAGCATGGGGGGAAGGCGTCGACAGTAAGACATTGATTGGACGCATTGACAGCTGATGGTTGGCAAACACCTGAGCTCGGATAGGGCAGTTTTCGGGATAGAGCGCCATTGGAACGGTATTGCGTTTATGCGCTTGACCATACTTTGCGGCTGCCCAATGAAAGCGGCGTGTAAACAGCAACTCTCCGTTGGCAGGGGCTTGCCAGTGGGTAGCAACGATCAGATCAAATTCACCTTGTTGCAACCGTTTATAAAGGTTGCCACTGACGTCAGTATCAATGACCAATTCGATACAAGTAAACTCTCGGATAAACTCCAGTAAGCAGCTGTTTAAATAGCATGTAATATAGTCAGTAGGCACTCCTAGCCGGATCACTTCTTTATTTTGGCTGTCTTTCAATTCATGAATAGCTTGCGAGTTAAGTTGCATCATTTTATAGGCGTAATTTAACAGGGTCGAACCGGACTCTGTTAATGTCGTACCTTTGTTATCCCTTAGCAATAAAGATTGGCCGACCACTTCCTCAAGCTTCTTAATTTGTAAGCTCAAGGTTGATTGAGTGCGACAGACTTTGTCGGCAGCTTTAGACATGTTGCCACATTCTGCTACTGCAATAAAACTCTCAAGTAATTCTATTTTTAGCATCTAGCTACCTAGTTTATTCATAGTGGTATCAGTATTACTCAATATAGGCTGACTCTAAACTCTGTTATCGTTTGATTGTGAAGTTGCAACCTTTTTGTTTGTTGAAATGTGACGAGGTCGGTATGAGTAGCTGGGAGCAAAGGAGTGATTATTTGATACAAGTTGCACAGCGTAGTTTAAGAGGTCATAAAACGTTTGATTTATGTCGTTCTCATTTGGTAGAGGCGAGTCAAATATCGAAAGGCACAATATACAATCACTTTACAACTGAAGCGGATCTTGTGGTTGCGATTGCATGTGCTCAATACGATGAGTGGTTAGTTGCCGCTAAGCAAGATGTATTGCGTTATCCTGACCCTTTTATACGCTTTTTATATCATCACTGTTACCGCCTTCATCAAGTATTATCGCAACAGCGGTTCGTGATTGAGCGAGTAATGCCAAATCAGGCCTTGTTATTGCAAACGACTAGTAATTATCGACAGCGCTTTGAAAAATTATCAGTCGAATACAACCGCTGGAATCGGCTAACTATTTCAGAAATCGGTGATGTATCTGGATTTAATCGAGCTGAATTAGTCATGGACTATCTTCGTGGCGCTATGATCAACAGTGACGACTCCAATAGAAAAGCGGATGATATACAACTCTATTGTCAATTTAGTTATGCGTTAAGTCAGTTAATGGGGCATTCAGATAAGCGTATTCCAACTAAGTCAGCATTTGTTCATTGGTTGTCACATTTACCCTGTATATCGGCTATTTCGGCAGTGTAATCGTCACTTTAAGGCCCGTTGGTATACGGTTCTCGGCTTTAATCTTACCTTTGTGGGCGGTAATCGCCGCTTCAGTGATTGCCAGCCCAAGTCCCCAGCCACCGCTTTCTCTCTGTCTTGCCGAGTCGGGGCGGTAGAAAGGTTTAAAAATGGCATCGAGTTCGGCGGCATCTATGCCTGGACCATCGTCTTTTATGGTAATTTGTACTTGATCAGCCGTCGCACTCGCTTGCAGGTGAATATCGCTTGCGGCATAACGGATCGCGTTACGCAGCAGGTTTTCAATCGCGCGGGAAAGTGATTTAGGAAAATGTGCTAACTCAATTTCTTCATCGATATCGATAGTAATGCTTTTACCTTGCTGTTCTGCTTCAAATTCCGCATCGTCTAAAACTTGGCTCAGGGATTCGGCCAAGCCTAAATGTACTTTGGTTTCGTTAGTACTGAGCTTGACCCGCGAGAGTTCTAACAATTCACTGATAAGCTTTTCGAGTTGCTCAGCTTCATAACCTATGCGTTCCGTTTCTGTGGTCTGCTGACCTTTTTTACGTGCGAGGGCTAGGGATAACTGTAGCCGCGTCAATGGGGTGCGTAGTTCATGGGAAATATCCCCCATGAGCCGCTGCTGATTATTCACCATAGCTTCGATGGAGTCGGCCATGCTGTTAAAAGCCGTGGCGAGCTGACCAATTTCATCGTTGCGCTGAGTGGTGGACTTATCGACTCGGTGACTTAAGTCGCCCTCTGCGAGGGCATTAGCACTCTTTTTAAGTGAATTTAATGCCTTACCTAAATGCCACGCGAGCAAGCCACATAATAATCCCGAAAGGAAAATCGCTAGGCTTAAGGTTAATAACTTATTTTCGGCGAAGAAGAAGAACCAAGGCCGTGGATGATTATCCGGTAGGCGGCCATAAAGTGAATACGTTTCAGCGCCCAGATTAAATTGATAGGGACCAAACACCAGCTCATCTTTAAACTGATGGCTAATCGGTTGTTTTTCTTCATCTGCCATCAGCATAAAGCTGCGTACACCGCGACTCACCCTGTGGGTGTTGATCACTTGGCCTTGGCTGTTGACAAGATAGACCCGCAGAGGTTTGCCTTCCATGTCTCTGTGTCTTTCCCAGCGCCGAAGAAAATCGGATTCCAGCAAGGCGGGGTTTTCTTGAATGCGCTTAGCTATCGTCGATAGGACTTTTTCAAGGTGAGGTGGTAGTGGTGCACGGTCGTGATTTTGTTGTAGCAATGGTAACAGACCCACTAAGGCGATGATTAGCGAGCTGCAAAGCCAAAATCCGAGCAATAATTTGATAAATAAACGATTAGGCACAGTCGATACCGCCGTTATGGGAGCCAAATATAACCTTTGCCACGGATGGTTTTCACCCTTGGCCGACCATCGCTACGCTCGGGGAGTTTTTTACGTAGATTCGATAAATGCATGTCTAAGCTGCGATCGAAGGGCATGAGTTTTTTGCCGAGCACTTTCTCGTTTAACTCTTCCTTGTTCATCAACTCTCCAGCATGCAGTGCTAGGGTGTGCAGCAGAGTGAATTCAGTGCCTGTGAGTATGATTAATTGCTCATTACAGTAAGCTTCTTGGCGCGATGGATCTAAGCGTAGATCGCCAAACTCTTGGGCGGGCGCGGCATGGATTTCTTGGGTTGTTAAGTTCGAACGACGAATAATGGCGCGGATACGGGCGATTAACTCTCTGTCATTAAACGGCTTTGGCAGATAATCATCGGCGCCGATTTCAAGCCCAACTACGCGATCGATTTCATCGCCGCGAGCGGTCAGCATTAATACTGGGGTTTGTTTATGTTGGCGCAGTGCGCGTAGCACTTCAAAACCGTTTAATTTAGGTAGCATGACATCGAGTAGGATCAGATCGTAATCTGCGGTCAGTGCCAGATCTAAACCTTGTTTACCGTCGTAGGCCAAGGTTAATTGAAACCCTTCTAACTCGAGCAGTTGCCCTAGTAGCTCAGATAACCCCAGATCGTCATCGATTAATAATATCCGACTCATACTGTTCCTTAATCTCTGTAATGTGGCCTCATGTGCCTGTTTATCATAGACACTTTTAGCGCTTTGGCTGAGTATACCTGTTTTGATGTCAATTGCTGTGTAGCAATGTAAGCCAAAGTAAAGAATAGAGTTATTGCCGCAACTTTACAGTGATTTACTCAGGCAACGCCCTCACTTACATATAGGGGTTTAGACTGGAAGGGTCGAAAGTGACTCGGCTTAAAAGGGTCGTCACTGTGTCTTATTAATTGCCATATTAAAGTTGAACCATCGAGGTTAACACTATGAAAACATTATCACCTTTGAAAGCGAGCCTGTTTGCCATTCTAGCGAGTTCTGCGGTTTTCGCGACGGCAGTTAATGCTGCACCTAAGGATGCTGGCTGCGACTTCTCTAAATCTGAATTCCATAAAGGCGACCGCATGGAACATGGCGGCCGACATATGGACCACGGTGGCATGCATCGTATGTTTGAAGGGCTCGATTTAACGGATGCCCAGAAAGCTGACGTCAAAAAGTTGTTTGCCGATCAGAAAGCCACGCGCGCTGATAATCGTCCAACGAAAGAGGAACGCTTGGCCCATCGCACTGAGATGCAGGCCTTAATTACCGCGCCTAGTTTTGATGAAACACAAGCAAAGGCACTGATGAGTGCGCAGCAAGAGCAGCGTCAAACTCAAGCCATTGAGCGTATGAAGCTGCATAATCAAATATTTAATCTGCTGACACCAGAGCAGCAAGCTAAGTTTAAAGCGCGATTTGAAGCACAAGCTGGTAAAGAACCTCGCGGTTAAGCGTCTTAGCTGATATACAATAGGGTCATAGCTTCCCAAGATAGATCCCTTATGACTCAAACTTCCCAATATGATTTTTGGGTCAAACTGGCTAGCCGCGCTTCCGTGGCTACCGCTTTGATCCTTATTCTTATCAAGATGTTCGCTTGGCTTTATTCCGGCTCTGCCAGTATGTTGGCATCTTTGACGGATTCCTTTGCCGATGCTCTCGCTTCTATTATCAATTTTATTGCCATTCGTTACGCGCTTGTGCCGCCGGATCATGACCACAGATATGGTCATGGTAAGGCTGAGCCGTTAGCGTCTCTAGCGCAATCCGCCTTTATTATGGGCTCCGCATTTTTATTACTGTTCTATGGTGGTGAGCGTCTATTAACACCTGTTCCGGTTGAAAATGCCACCATAGGTGTAGTTGTTTCTATCATAGCGATTGTGATGACGTTAGCTTTAGTCATGTTGCAGAAACGCGCATTAGCGGCGACAAAAAGTACTGTGGTTGAAGCTGATTCGCTGCACTATAAATCAGATTTATTCCTTAATGGTGCGGTATTGTTGGCACTAGTATTAGCGCAATACGGTTGGTGGTGGGCTGACGGTTTATTTGCGGTAATGATTGCATTTTATATTGGTCATCAAGCCTTTGGCTTAGGTTATCGCTCAATTCAAGCCTTGTTAGACAGAGAGCTAGACGAAGAAACTCGCCAGCAAATTACGCAAATCGCGATGGAAGATCCACGGGTGCAAGGGCTGCATGATTTACGCACTCGTCAAGCCGGCAAAACTGTTTTTATTCAATTTCATTTAGAACTCGATGGTAATTTGAGTTTGAATGAAGCCCACAGTATTGCCGACACGACAGGAATAAGAGTCAAAGCTGCCTTCGAAGATGCCGAGGTTATTATTCACCAAGATCCGGTTAAACCTGATGTAAACGAAACATAAATGAAGGGCAAGCTATGGCATGGATGCAGAAGCAAAGTCACAGATGGGATCATTCCACTCGATTGATATGCCGCTATCATAGGCTATCGACTCGCTTTGAGTTGATAGCCGAATTTGTGGTTTCTGACGTTAGCATTCCTGTGAATGCAGAAATCACGCTCCTAATGGAACAGAAACCTTCGATAGTAAATCAAGCAGATAGTACCGTATCTCCTGTGATAGCGGGAGCTTGGAGTCAGTTAGTCCTGCGTAAACATCTTTATTACTTACCGCAGAAAATTGAGCTCGACATTGCTAACCAAGCTTATCGAGTCCATGTCTGGCCATTATTTCTTTGGCGTACACGTATTACTTGTGTGGCGTCTGGCAGAGTTGTCGTATCCGAATGTTTGGATGTGAGAAGGCGTCGTTCCCTCATCCGTTGGCTATATGCAAGTTTTATAGGATTGTTGCGGGTGCTAAGTTAAAGCCGTTAATGATTTTAGATATAAAAAGATAATGTCTAAAGTGAGTATGATTTCCCTCTATAAATATCAACTATAGCTTTCGTTTTTGACTCAAGCTGAATAAATGCTGTACGGCTAGTGTTTTGCTCATTTAAACGATGACACCCCAGATCTGCTTATTGTAATATCCACGCCGTTTAATACTTTCGTTAAATCATTAGGGAATTATGATGAAAAAATTATCAATTGTTGCCGCTGCTTTATTGTCTGCATTTCTGGCGACTCAAGTCTCTGCTGCAACCGACACAACTGGCTTTTATGTGGGCGGAGCCCTCAATAAAGTGACTGTCGATGTTTTAGATGAATCAGAGTCGGGTACTGGCTTTGGCGTTTACGGTGGTTACAACTTCAATGAGTGGTTTGGTTTAGAAGCCAACCTGTTCGCCACTGGAGATCTTGGCGACAGAGATGTTGATATAGGTGCCGGCGCATTAAGCTTCACGCCTAAATTTACCGCACAAATCAATGATATCTTCTCTGCTTATGCGAAAGTGGGCATCGCTTCTATGGCGCTGGTGATTGATGACGGCTCCGATGATGAAGACTTCACCGGTTTCGGTTGGACCTATGGTGTTGGCGTTAATGCTGCGGTAACAGAGCACTTAAATATCCGCGTAAGCTACGATGTGACTACGGGTGATCTAGAAGCAGATCGTCACAACTCTATAGATATCGACACTGATATTAAACAGTTTGCTGTGGGTCTGCATTATCAGTTCTAATTCTGCTTGGGCTAGTGGTCGTCATGTTAGTTAGCACAATCTAGATATAAAAAAGGGATATGTGAATATCCCTTTTTTGTTGCTTAAGGTTAATGCGTTTGTATAGTTAGCCTTGATGAGAACGTTATTTTATCTACTCAATCCATCGACAGTTCTTTTAATTTCCGCGTTAAGGTATTTCGTCCCCAGCCTAAACGTTTCGCCGCTTCCTGTTTATGGCCTTGAGTATGGCGCAGCGCCGTTTCTAGCAGTATGCGTTCGAATGCGGGCTGCACCTCAGTTAACAGATCGCTGTTTCCTTCCGAGAGTTTTTGATCTATCCACTCAGTCAGTGCCGATTGCCAATCTTGGCTGCCTTTCGCCGTGTGGGTGACACTCACAGGGTCTTTCAGTAATTCTGGCGGTAAATCTTGGGGTAAAATTTCTTGCCCCGATGCCATTACGGTTAACCAACGACAGGTGTTTTCGAGTTGTCGGACATTACCGGGCCAAGGTAATTGGGAGAGTTTTACCGCGGTTTCCTTGGTCATTATTTTAGTTTCTACGCCAATTTCCTTTGCTGCAGAGGCGAGAAAATGGGTGGCGAGCTGGGGAATGTCTTCCCGTCTTTGTGACAGTGGCGGCAAGTGCACGCGGATCACGTTGAGGCGATGGAACAAATCTTCCCTAAAGCCGCCTTTTTGCACTAATAATTCAAGATCTTGGTGGGTCGCCGCTATGATACGCACATCGACTTGCACCGCATTATGACCACCGACGCGGTAGAACTGGCCATCGGCGAGCACTCTGAGTAACCGTGTTTGTACGTCTAACGGCATATCGCCGATTTCATCTAAAAAGAGCGTGCCACCGTTTGCTTGTTCGAAGCGACCTTGGCGGACATTGGCTGCGCCAGTGAAGGCACCTTTTTCGTGGCCGAATAGCTCAGATTCGATCAAATCCTTAGGGATCGCTGCCATGTTCAGCGCGATAAACGGCTTATCTTTACGTGGGCTGTGCTTGTGTAAAGCGCCAGCCACTAACTCTTTTCCCGTACCCGATTGACCATTGATCAGCACGCTGATCGATGAGCGTGAAAGCCTGCCTATGGCGCGAAACACTTCCTGCATCGCTGGCGCTTCACCTATGATTTCGGGTGTTTTGACTTGGGTTTCCTGCGCGGGTGCAGGGCTCTGTTCAGTGGCATGGGTAAGTGCGCGCTCAACCAGAGAGATAGCCTCATCGATGTCGAAGGGTTTAGGCAGATACTCAAATGCGCCCGCTTGATAGGCACTCACTGCACTGTCTAAGTCTGAGTGTGCTGTCATAATGATCACGGGAATATGGGGATAATGCACTTGCAATCGTTCGAGCAGGCTTAACCCGTCCGTGCCGGGCATACGGATGTCCGACACTATCACGTGCGGCTGCGATATTTCTAATGCCTGCCACAGGGATTCGGCGGCGGCAAAGCTGGCGGTGCTGAGCTTAGCACCTTGCAGTGCCTTTTCGAGTACCCAGCGTATCGAGCTGTCATCGTCGAGGATCCACACTTGTTCACTAATTCGCATCTTGCTTCCTCATACGGTATGGGTAGGTACTGTCGAAATTATTTAGCGCTTAAAATTGGTAATGAAATGATAAATTCTGTGTGCCCTGCGCTGGAGAGGCAATCGATCCTTCCCGAGTGTAAACGGGCAATATTATGGGCAATCGAGAGGCCTAAACCTGAACCTTGCTCACGGCTTGTCACCATAGGATAAAATAATGTGTCCATTAGCTCAGGCGGTATACCGGGGCCATTGTCGATAATCGATAGGGTTAACACTAGCTTGTGGCGCTGTGAACCTATAGTGACTTGGTGTTGAGTGCGAGTGCGGATCAAAATTTCGCCGCCCGTATGTTCAAGCGCCTGCACCGCATTTTGTAAAATGTTCAGCACAGCTTGCTGCATTTGGTCAGGATCCATCTCGATATCGGGAATGGATGGATCGTAATCCCGTTTGAGCTGAATGTTAGCGGGCAGCGCCATTTCAACTAACTTATAGACCTTTTGCACCACTTGATGGATGTTGTGCAGACTGTGCTGTGTCGGCCTTTGAGGGCCGAGCAGACGGTCCACTAAATTACGCAGCCGATCGGCCTGCTCTATGATGAGCGTAGTGAATTCCTTCAGCGCCGGATCATCCAGCTCCCGCGATAACAACTGCGCCGCACCGCGAAGGCCGCCTAAAGGATTCTTGATTTCATGGGCTAAGTTGCGCACCAAAAACTGCGCCGCTTGTTGCTGTGCATCTTGACTCAACTGCTGATGAATGCGTCTTTGTTGGTCGACTTGGCGCAGTTCGAGCAGGCTGAGTTCAGCCTCGTCATCGAGGGGAATAAGGGTTAAATCAACGGTATGATGTTGGCCATCGAGCGTGACTAGTGCTGCCGTATTGACCGTTAAGCCTTGGCCGGCTGTTACTGCATCCATTAATAGCTTGGCGTCGACACCGAGGATTTGATAATGCTCAGGCAAAGTTTGTTCTACGAGTCTATGGCTACCAACACCTAATAATTGCTCTGCTGCTGCGTTGGCATAACAAGGCTTGAGATCCTTATCTATGACAAGTACAGCGGTAACTAAATGATTGAGCAGTGTCTCTTTATCCATCGACCGTTCCTAGAAATAGGGTTGCACCACTATGGTGCACCAATCTGGTGCAAGCTGCAACTTGTCTTCATCAAACGGTTTAGTCAGGAGGAGTTAATCTAACTTCATGTATTTAAAGTTTTTATACTAACTTTTACTATACAAATAGTGACATTAACGCTTAGCTGCTTGATGAAGAAATATCTTTCTTGGTGGACTTGATGCAAAGACTTTGCCGTTTTGAGTCAAAGCGTCAACGACTAAGGTATGTTCACCTCGGTCGATGTTTTTGAGTTTGAAGGTACCGCCAATTTGCGGCTGACCTATGGGGTTGCCATCAAGCTTTAGGGCCATCAAATACTGACTTTTTAGCTCTGGGGTGATAGTCGCAACGACGTCGAAATCGCCATTGTTATCTCTGACGGTTTCCTCTTCGGTCGGAGAGGTAATATTGACTTGATATTGAATAGATTCAATTGCTTGATTTGAGCTGTTTAAGTCTGTTCTGGGCTGGGGAAGGGCAATTTGATTTAAGGTCTTATCTTTTAGCTCAACGACTTGGGCATTTGGCTGCGGCTCATCGGAGTAATGGACTTTGCCATCTTTATCGACCCATTTATAAACAGTCGCTTGCGCTAACATGCTAAATAGCACTAAGCCGATGAGTGTGAGTGAACGCATGCTAAAGTCCCTGTAGCCTTGAGATAGAGTTAATCAAGATTAGTCTCTTTTACACCAAAAATCATGGTGTTTGTTGCGCTAAGTGGTTAAGGATGTCACCACAGAGAAGGTATAAAGTCGACAGAAAATGGGGAGGCAGAAACAGGGGTTAGTTAAAGTGGGTTAAGCTCGGGCACTAACATGTGCCCGAATTCGATCCATCAATTACAGGCTTGCATCGAGTTGTTTCTCGATCTCACTCGCTTTGACCCAAGCGGCATGTTGGGATAATTGAGTGGCATAGCGTTCAATGTGTTCAAATTTCGCGAGATCGCCACTGTTAGCCAGTAGCTCTACGACGAAGGACATCATGATATCCGCACCCGTGAGCTTGTCTGCAACAAGATAGGTTTTATCGGCCAACATATCATTGAAGTAATGACTTATCTTACTGACTTCTATCGCAGCATAACCTTCAAGGAAATTGGTTTTACAACCGTCCTTTTGCACGAACATACGCAGTAACAAAGGCAGCATGGCTGAGCTTTCGGCAAAGTGTAGCCATTGCAGATAACTGACATAGTCTGCGCTGTCTCTGGCGGGGGCTAAGGTATCCGCCGCATATTTTTCAATAAGATATTCGGTGATCGCACCCGATTCGGCTATCACTTGACCGTCCATTTCGATAACGGGTGATTTGCCTAACGGATGAATTTGCTTAAGTTCGGGTGGCGCGAGAAAAGTCTGGCTATCACGTTGATAACTCTTAATTTCATAGGGTTGACCGAGTTCCTCTAGCAACCAGATGATACGTTTAGAGCGTGATTTATTGAGATGGTGCAAGGTGATCATGGGCTTTCCTTTGGACAGTGAGAGTACATTTGGGCTATCGCACCATTATGGTGCGACAGCTCTTTTTAACGCATTTAGCACACTTGTGCGCCTGTCTTTGTTCATTTCAAGCTGAACGTCGCGTATTTGTCGCTTAGCCTCTCGCATTCAGTTGCGCAACTATGGTGTCGGCTACGGCTTCAGATGATCCCGGATTTTGGCCTGTGATCAAATGTGCATCTGCGACGACAAAGCTTGTCCAGTCATCACCTTTGATATAATTGCCACCATTTTTCTGCAGCATGTCTTCAACCAAAAATGGCACGACATGAGTGAGTTGCACGGCTTCTTCTTCAGAGTTGCTGAAACCGGTAACACGCTTGCCGCTGACCAATGGCTTACCATCACTGGTTTTAGGGTGCAGCAATGCAGCAGGCGCATGACATACGAGCCCTAGGGGTTTATTGGCATGATAAAACTGTTCAATCAAGATGATAGAATGTTTATCTTCGGCAAGATCCCACAGTGGACCGTGGCCGCCCGGATAAAAAACCGCATCATAATCGGCTGCATTGATTTCACTTAAGCGAGTGGTATTCGCTAGCAGTGCTTGAGCCTCAGGATCTTTGCTAAAGCGCGCAGTAGCTTCGGTCTGAAAGTCTGGCTCATCACTTTTTGGATCGAGTGGTGGTTGACCGCCCTGTGGCGAGGCTAAGGTAATGTCAAAACTTTTATCTTTAAAAACATAAAAAGGTGAGGCAAATTCTTCGAGCCAAAAGCCGGTTTTTAAACCCGTATCACCGAGTTTATCGTGCGACGTGAGTACCATTAATATATTCATTTTCATACCTTTACCTAAGTTGCTCACATCAATATGTGTGAGCTTTGGGTTTAGTTCATTTGACGTTATAGGGCTAAGGTCAAAATGTTACGGCTCATGGTTGGGTCAATGTTGCCATGTTCGCCGAGTGCCACCATGCCATGCAGTTCAAGCTGTTTCACTACAGCATCAACGTGGCTGGCATCGAGATCATAGGCAGATAAATGTGTCGGTATGCCCATGGCTTCGAAGAAAGCCTTGGTTTTTGCGATAGCGGCGTCGATACGCTCGTCATCTGTACCTGTGTTGATGTGCCACACACGGTCGGCGTACTGGAGTAACTTGTCGCGTTTAGCCTCTTTTGTACATTGCAGCAGGGCAGGCAGTATGATTGCCAATGTGCGCGCATGGTCGATATCGTAAAGTGCAGTTAGTTCATGGCCAATCATATGGGTTGCCCAGTCGTGGGGAACGCCGACGCCAATTGTGCCGTTGAGTGCCATAGTGGCAACCCACATTAAGTTCGCGCGAATGTCGTAGTCTTCGGGTTGAACTAGTACCTGTGGACCAAGCTCAATCAAGGTTTGTAACAGACCTTCGGCAAATCTGTCCTGCACGGCGGCGTTAACTGGGTAAGTGAGGTATTGCTCTGTGATATGTACAAAAGCATCAACCACGCCGTTGGCCACTTGGCGCTCTGGCAGGGTGAAGGTTTTAGTCGGATCGAGTATTGAGAATTGTGGATAAACCAAATCATTACGGAATGGCAGTTTAGCTTGCAGTGATTTACGGGTCACTACGCTGGCGTTGTTCATTTCGGAACCCGTCGCAGGTAAGGTTAACACTGAGCCAAAAGGCATAGCTTGAGTCACATTGGCGCCCCAGCTAGTGAGAATGTCCCAAGGTTCGCCTTCAAATACCGCTGCAGCGGCCACAAATTTAGTGCCATCGATAACCGAACCACCGCCAACCGCGAGGAGGAAGTTGATATTCTGCTCACGCACTTGGGCGACGGCTTTCATTAAGGTTTCATAGGTTGGGTTTGGCTCAATGCCATCGAACTCGACAACGAAACGATTACCCAATGATTGTTTAACTTCGTCTAACGTGCCTGTTTTTCTAGCACTGCTGCCGCCAAAGAGGATCATCACTTTAGCATCGCTCGGTACTAGAGAATCAATTTCGGCGATAGTGTCTTTACCAAAACGGATACGGGTCGGGTTGTAATAGTTAAAATTTAGCATGGATGATGTTATTCCTATTATTACTTTAAATGAGCAGCGTTAATTGAGCTGCATTAATTAATAGCCCGTTAAATTAGTAGACCAGTCGTCTAATTTTGGGACGTGAAAATGTATTCTTTAAAAATCTGGGCTGATCGATATCAGCAAATATTAGTTTTGAGTCGGTATTAGGTTAAAGGGCCGTTTTAGGCGTTAAAATGGATTCAGTCGTTACGAGTGCACGTTCGAGTGCCGCAGGGCTGTGGCCCAACTTGTTCATTAAGCTGGCGCCTAACCACATGTGATACAACATTTCTGCGGTTGATTGCGGATCTTGCTGGGCGATTGAACTGTCGAGTATGCCCACTTGAACACAAGTCGTTAACCTCTCTATGATGCCGGCGGAGCCTTTAAGTAAGGCAACACGCATGGCTTCGGATAAATCGGCCACTTCGGCGCTGAGTTTCACGACCAGACACTTTTGATCTACGCAGCCATCGGCTTGTACGTGCAACCATTGTTGCCAGTATTGCATCAAGCGTTGATGGCCTGTCAGTGTTGAGTCATTGAATAATGCGTCTAAATCTAATTGATATTTTTCAAAATAATCAGTAATAAGCGCTTCACCAAATTGTTCTTTGGATTTGAAGTAGTGATAAAACGAGCCTTTTGGCACTTCGGCCGCCTGCAGCAGTAGGGATAAGCCGACGCTGGAGAAGCCTTTGCGTACGATCAGCTTGTAGCCGATGTCGAGAATATGTTGGCGAGTGGATTGAGTTTCAATTTTCATGGGGGTTAGGATAAATCAAATTAGACCGGTCGTCTAGTGTTGTTTTTATCGACGATTTCAACATATTCGATTTAGTATGCTTTGCATTGTGACTTTTGCGCTGCCTTGAGCCAAGTTAATAAAATTGCCAAATTGATAAATGTTAGACGGATAAGGCATTCTGATGGTGAAATGGTGAAATGGTGAAATGGTGAAATGGTGAAATGGTGAAATGGTGAAATGGTGAAATGGTGAAATGGTGAAATGGTGAAATGGTGAAATGGTGAAATGGTGAAATGGTCGGGTGGACAACATACTCACAGTGCTGAGATAAACCGTCACTGTGAGCATTCGATTCACGATTGATGTGAAATATTAATCGTACTGCCACTCAATCGAGATGATTAGAGGTAGCTACAGCAATATTCGGCAATGGCTGTGTTACGAATTTTAAAGCTAACATTTGCAGCCAGCTCAAACTGAGTTCCTTCGCTAAATTCTTGCCAAGTCGTTGTTTCTGGAAGTAACACCTCAAAACGGCCGCTAGTCACTTCCATGATTTCGCCTTGGGAGGTTGAGAACTCATATTCCCCTGGTAATACAACACCTAAGGTTTGCTTGCTGCCATCGGCAAAAAATACGCTACGGCTAGCCACTTTGCCATCAAAGTAGATGTTGGCTTTTTTAGATACTGACACTTGCTCGAGTAAACTCATTATTAATCCTCTATAAATTGGCTTGATATGAATTTATATGCATATTTAATAAATTTCAATGCATTATTGTCGCATGGATGTGCGCATTCAATATAAGTTGATGCTAACGTTCGGTTTATTGCTTATTTCCCACTATATCATTTTGTTTGAAATGGTCGGTATGGCTTGGCTGTCATTTAAAGTTATTAATCATTTTTCTACTTAAAAATAATGAGTTGTCGGAATTTTAGTGAACTTTTGATGAAAATAGTCGGCACCGCTTTGTTTAGCTGAGATTCTTCTCCTATAGTTTTAAGGCAGGTTTAATTCTGCAAAGATTGAAGGAATGGAATTCGACGCGCGACAAGGAGTCTCACCATGGGTTTTACTCGTAAAATTCAGCTTATCAGTTTATTGATTGTCCTATTACCCCTCATATTTGCCACCGCAATAGTGACTTACATTGCTCGCGATGAATTGTTTGCCGAGGCTCAGTCTCGTTTAGTGGCTGTGCGTGAGATCAAGCAACGGCAGATTGTTGGCATGTTTCAGGACTTTTCCGATAACCTGCAGGCCGTCAGCGCCGTAATTGCCAGCCAAAAAAGCCTCGATACTCTTACTGACATAGATCAAACCTTGCAGTCATTAAATAAATCCCTCGGTTTTTATGACCTATTTATTATTAGTGACGATGGCACCGTTTTATATACAGTGGCGAAGGAGTCTGATTTCGGCACCAATTTGCGTACTGGACCCTTCCATGATTCGGGATTAGCACAGTTATTTAATAAGGCATTGGGATCGGCGGGCACAGTATTACTACAAGATTTTTCCGCATACGCGCCTTCAAATGGTCAACCTGCGGCATTTATTGGCCAGTCGATTCAGTTCAATCAGCAAAGATTGGTGGTGGCGGCTCAAGTATCAATCGATCGCATAAACAGAGTTATGCAAATTCGTGAGGGTATGGGGCAAAGTGGTGAAACTTATCTCATTGGCCCAAATAATCGTATGCGTTCTGATTCTTTTCTCGATCCCATTAATCGCACTGTTACGGCTTCGTTTGCGGGAACGGTAGCTCAGAATGGTGTTGATACGCTGGCTGTAAAGGAGGCGCTGGCTGGTAAATCGGGTGTGATGCAAGTGAATGACTATAACAATAATCCCGTATTATCCGCTTATTCTCCTGTCGTTGAGCTTGGTTTGCGTTGGGGTTTGATGGCTGAAATTGATGTGAGTGAAATAGCAGCTCCCGCCTACCGTATGATGTTTATCGGCTTATCTGTTTGTGCAGCAGCCTTAGTGTTGGCGTTCGCTGCCGCTAAGTTAGTTACAGGGTTTGTATTAAAGCCGCTCGGCGGTGAGCCTGAGGACATGTGTAACTTGACCAGTATGATCGCCTCTGGCGATTTAACTCATAATTTACCGCATGTTCAAACGGATAATCACCTGATGAGTTGGTTGGCGCGGATGCAAACTAAGCTCAAAGAAATTATCAGTCAGCTGGTGGGCGTTGGGCATGAACTTGAATCAGCCGCCGAACAAAACTCTGCCGCCATGACCCAAGCCGATTGCAGTATTCAGATGCAGGCTAAAGAAACTGATATGTTGGCCACTGCCGTTGAAGAAATGAGTTATGCCGCAGCTGAAATCAGCACGAATACGATGAGATCCTCCGATGAAGTGTCCGCCTGTACCCATTCGAGTGAAATTCTTTCGCAAAACTTGGCCAGTACTCGTAAAAGCTTAAAAGTGACCTTGAGCAGTTTTGCAACTATTCATCAACAGGTGGGCAGTCTTGAGGCGGATAGTCAGAAAATCGGCTCAGTATTAGCTGTGATAAATGCGATTGCGGAACAAACTAATCTCTTGTCTCTTAATGCGGCGATTGAAGCTGCGAGAGCTGGCGAGCATGGTCGTGGATTTGCTGTGGTTGCCGATGAGGTTCGCCAGTTAGCGGTGAAGGTTCAATTAGCGACTCAGGATATTGGCCAAGTGCTAAAAGGCATTCAGCAGCAGTCTGGCGTGCTGGCGTTGCATAGTGTGACTTGTTCCACTGAAGCCTCTAAAACCGCAGAAGATGCCGATGGAATGCAGACCGCGGTGGATGATATTGCTTTGCGCTTAGAAACCTTAAAGGCATTAATGATTCAAACCGCAACCGCTGCGGAAGAACAAACAACGGTTTCGGCGACGATTGCGCAGGGGATTGCGGGCTTAAGCGTGGCGGCGGAGGAAAATAGTGCGGCTATCAGCCAAGTAGCAGCGAGTACGCGGAGTCTGTTGGGGTTAGCAAATCAGCTTGGTTTAACAACGGCACAGTTTAAGGTGTAGATATTTTTCGCTGCATTTACAGTGTTCTCACCTTAGTTGGTGCTGTAAATGTGACTGAGCTGGATGTTACACATCCGCCAGAAATGGATTTCTGGCGGATATTTTTATCAGGACTTCAGTTGGTTATCCCATGAGTGAGCATTAACGTTTACGCCAAATTGTCATTTCTGAGATGGAATGTTGGAATTTACGTTTAGTCTCGCGGATCACGAAGGGAATTTCCTTCACTGCGACCAGCTCAAATTGGCCGATCAAGGTTTCGGTCAAACCATCTAAGGTGGTGAAGTTCTCTCCTTTGACTTTAACGCCACCTAACCATTTATCCTTGGGCGTATAATCTTCAAGCCAAGTGTATGGCGAGGCAATCACAAGGTATCCACCTTGATTAATCCGCTGGGCAATACTGGTTAAAAAGTGCTTAGGCTCGTTTAACCTGTCGATAAGATTTGAGGCATAAACCAAATCATAATCTGTGTAGATGGGCTTTAAATTACAGGCATCACCTTGCATAAAGTTGACCTTTTTAGCCTCAAGTTCATATCCCAGTTTCGCGAGACTCGCGCTCTTAAATTCCTGTAAGTCGCCTTCGGTGCGTATGGTGTAACGTTTTTCACCTTGTTCTGTCAGCGCATAGGCCTGTTGAATAAAGCGCGCCGAGAAGTCGATACCATCAACATGATCAAACACTTTTGCCAGTTCGAAACTCGCGCGACCAACGGAGCAGCCGATATCAAGGGCTTTAGCTGTATGAGTCAATTGAATTTCACTCAGCGCTTGCTGCACACCATTGACGCAGAAGTTAGCAACTCCGAAATATTCGGCGCCATAGTGGAATTCAAGGTATTGGGAAATCAGTTCATCTGTTTCGTACACATTGACCTCGGCCATTTGAGCTGGATTTTGGCTGGATTCCACATAGCGAAAGCCCGCGTGTTGATAAAAATGTCGACGAAACGCATAGCGTGATGAAGCAATTGCCTCATTACCCGTAGAGATCCACGAGCCGCCTTTGATGAGATTATGTTTGCCATCGAAGGTTGGGGTGGAGAAATCATCGTAAAGTGGGTGTACGACGAAGCCGTCAAAACCGTCGATTGCGGTTTCTGTCCATTGCCAAACATTACCGACAATATCGAAAAAGCCATTATGTTCGAAGCGATTCACTGGGCAAGAAGAGGCGTAATAAGCCAAAGCAATATTGCCCGGCACTTCATGCCAATCGGGCGCATCGGCGGGCACATTCTCGCGTAAGATATACCACTCAGCTTCAGTTAATAGACGTATATTGCTTTGCTTTTGTTCGGCTTTCCAATTACAGAAGGCCTTAGCTTCGAGCTGATTCACTTCAACAGGCCAGTTTAATGGCAGCGGGATTTCTTCCGCTAAGTTACGTTGCCACCATTTATCTTGTCTGAAGCGCCAAAAACGCGGCATTTGTGCTTGGGTATAGGCAAGCCAAGCTTGGCCTTCTTCATTCCAAAATTGGGGTGAGCGATAGCCGCCAGCCTCGACGAATGCGAGATACTCTTGATTCGAGACTAAGAATTTAGCAGCCTTAAAGTCGTTAACGTTAAATATTTTATGGCCGTACTCATTGTCCCAACCGTAGGTTTGGTCTTGTTCAGTTTTGCCTAAGGTCACCTTTTGCCCTTTTACAGCCAATAAACTGTTAGTCTCGGCAGGGGCGGTGTCTTGGCACGCAGGCCAGAGGTGGTTGGGCGCGACATGTTCCAGCGGCAGTTGGCGGATGATCACCGATGAGGTTTCTAAATGAATACGCTCATGTTCAATGCCCATCAAAATGATCCAAGCTGGACTATTTTGAGTGATAGGTAACGCTAGAGGCATTTCATCGATAACACGATTGATGACAGCATTAACTTGTTGGCGATAGCTGCGCACCTCTGCTACATCCGGCCACGGATAATGTTGTTCGTTCAAATCATCCCAAGACATCTCATCGACACCAATGGCGAACATGGATTCGAAGTTGTCGTTTACCCGTTCATCGAGAAATTTACCGAGTTTGAGTTTGTTTATATAGAAAGTGGCCGTATGGCCAAAGTAAAAGATTAACGGATGGCGCAGCGGCTCGGCTTTGAGGTAATAGGCGCTATCTTCTTGGATCAAATCATACAGAGACTCGTATAAAGCCCATGTCTGATTAAAGTATTGCTTAAGCTCTTGACGCTTTCCGGCCTCAGTTTCACCAATGAGCTTAAGGGTTTGAGGGGGTTGCGTTATGGGCTTATCCATAGACAAGTAAACTCCGTATTTATCGGCCTGCGGTGCAAGCATGGGAAGATTAATCTATCGTGTGTGACTCTATACGCGATTACTGAGCTCAGGATCACTTTGTCAGCTTAATGTGTCGGTTTGAGGCAAAGTGTTTTACAAACTAACAGAAAGACCAATTGGGTCCAACATCAGTGCTGGAGCTTAAAGCATCTCAGGTATGACCCTTTGGTTTGGAATTATCTTACAAAGAAAGTGATGCGCTCAATTTAGTGATGCTATCCCTTACAGGGATTAAAATTATTTTATCCCTGAAGAGTATTTTCTCTGTCGGGGTTAAGGCAGAATGATCCCGTCCGTAAAATTATTATGCAGGATATAACGGGATGACAATTAACGCATTATGGATACCCGCCTGGTATGAGCTTGATCCGTCGATCGTAGTGGGTGTGACTGAGGAGTTTGTTTTTCACAAGACTGCCGCAAACGAGGCGTTAAAGTTTTACAGCGGTGCAAAGGAAAACGATGCCGTTAAGGCAACCGGAACTATTTCGGCCATTAAGCACAATGTCTTGGGGGACATTGAAAGTGTCGATGCGCAGGGGCTCGATTATACGCTTGTGTTGCAAGATGGACGGCGTTTGTTAGTCAACGCAGAGGAAAACCCTGGCTTGGTTTATGAGTGGGTTGATGACAGTTGGCAGCCTTCAGATATGGTCATTACAGATTGGACATTAGCAGTACAATTTGCGTCTTTATCACCATTGACGCCAATAAAGTAATTGAAGGTTTATCGTGAGTAACTAGATGGCAAAGTGCAGTTAGCGCTCGGGATCCGAGGTTGACTGCACTTTTACTTGTTCAGCAAGTTGTTGGTATTCTTGTTTGATTTCTGCAATATAAACATCGTGAAAATTCAATTCATTAAATTCTTCTATACAGAGCTGATAACGGCGTAGCTGCTCAGATTTTTCTTCGGCGGTATCCCATATTTCCATTAGCATAGCGTTTGATTCCATTCATAAATTTAATATATGTATCCTGCATGCATTTTAACTATGTCTACTGATAATTAATCGAGTCGGCTTCAAAATGGTTACGCTTCATTTTGTCCTGAGACGTTATCTTTTCTATAAATCGATTTTAAACAAAGTGTTAGAGTTAACAGCTATGTTATACCGTATGGGTGTATAACTGTTTTCCTCGTCTTCTTCGGGACAAATGCTTACATCAAGGCGCTGCCATATCCTTATAGTGTTTCTATCTCGATGATTGGATTGTGCCTGTGAGCATTTTGCTCTAGATTGATATTTCTTTGTTTTTATCTTCTGGCCTTGATGCTTTTTTGCCCCTTGGAGCCTTGTAATGGCTAATATTCTGTTAGTTGCCAATCTCAACTGTGATCGGATCTTACTGCTTGATAAACCTTTAAAAACAGGTGGACGTTTCCATTATCAAGATGGCGGCCAAAGGCTCGGCGGCGGTGGGGCAAATACCGGATTAGGTTTAGTCTGGGCTGGGCATAGCGTCGCGCTGGTGAGTCAAGTGGGCCGTGATGACATGGGGGATTGGCTCATTGCAGAAGCCAGTACGCAAGGGCTCGATTGTCGCTTAGTGCAGCGCCGCACCGGCAATACATGCGAAATGCTGCTTGTAATGACGCCAGACGGCGAGCGCACCATTATTCGGCCACAAAGACCCATATTTGAATTATCTGTACCGCCGAAATGGCAGCCATGGGACGCGTTGTATTTTAATACTTCCGCTGAAGGCTCTGTCAGCTGGGCAAAAACAGCTTTAGAACATTGTCTTGTGGTCGCGCAATTAGCCAAGGACGACAGACAGAGACCTTGTCATATTTTATTGGCCTCCATGAGTGATATTCAGGGGCGTTGTGATGGCGCATCTTGGGAATATGGCAAAAGCATTGGTGGCGATTGTCTGCGTTACTTTATTGTCACCGATGGTATCAATGGGGCTAAGGTTTACACGCACGATCAAGTGCAGCATGTTGCTGCTATCCCTGCCACAGTTGTTGATACCACTGGCGCGGGTGATGCCTATGCGGCAGGGTTGATCCACAGTCTCTGCATTGGCCAATCAATTACTGAGGCCATGGCAGAAGGGGCGATTTGGGCGGCATTTGCGGTGGCAACCGATAGTTCTATTCCGGGTGAGGCACTAAAACAGTATTTAGAGACAAAGCAAACGACATGATAAGTATTATTGTGACCAGTTTGAGTCATCTTTTTGTCATACGTCCTTGCTAGAGTATGTCTTGTGGCGCATAGCTTGTCCCTTAACGTTTTCTTGTACTTTTCTCCCATTTATTGGTTAGTATGTTTTTGCCTCGTTTCCCCAACGAGGCATTTTTTTGCTCAAAATAAAGTTATTCCATCGTAGAACGCCAATACGACAGAAATCTTGTGCGGCCATGGCGCAATTGCGTTAACATTTATTCAACTAAAATAGTTATCGTTAAATTAAAATAATAAGCCACTCAAGGTGTTCTGTAGTCTTTGGAGTTGAGAATGGGCAATAACGCTTGGAATGATAAAAATAAATTTATTTGGCTTCTGTCTGTTTTGCTTTTGGTCGCCTTTTTAGTGACCAGCGGTATCAGTTACAAAGTGGCCCATGATTCACTGAGCCAACAAATAGAGAGCAATACCTTACCGCTCACAAGTGACAATATTTATTCAGAAATTCAACAGGATTTGTTACGACCCATCTTTATTTCATCCCTGATGGCGCAGGATACCTTTGTTCGGGATTGGACCTTAAGTCATGAGCAAGAGCCCGAAAAACTCATTCGTTACCTTAAGGAAATCCAAGAGAAATACGGTACAGTCACTAGCTTTTTTGTGTCTGAGAAAAGTCGAAATTATTACCATTCCACGGGCATTTTAAAACAAATCCAAGATGTAGAGCCTGACGATGCTTGGTATTTTCGAGTGCGTTCTTTACCTGAATCTGAACATTATGAGGTCAATATTGATGCCGATACGGCAGACCGCAGTAAGACAACCGTATTTGTTAACTATAAAGTTTTTGATTTTGAAGGGAAATTTATTGGTGTTACCGGTGTGGGGTTGGCGGTTGAAAAGGTTAAAGCCTTAATTGAGTTATATCAAAAGCGTTATAACCGCCGAGTGTTCTTTACCGATCGGCAAGGTAATGTCACTTTGCATGGCGATCAATATGACGGTACGGATTCGCTGCAAACGAACGTAGGGCTTGATAATTTGGCTACGCGTATTTTAACCAGCCCAAGTGCCGCCTTCAGCTATCAGAAAAACGGGAAAACGGTTTATCTCAATAGTCGCTTAGTTCCTGAGTTTAAGTGGTATTTGATTGTTGAGCAGGAGGATGCGCCACAAGAGCGGGAACTGTTAAATACGTTTTGGGGTAATTTGGCGTTAAGCTTAATGGTGACCCTAGGTATTTTATTCATCTCCAACATGACCTTAGGTCGTTATCAGCGCAAACTAGAAATTATGGCGTCTACTGATAAGCTCACTGGCGCCGCTAACCGTCAGGTGTTTGATGAGTACTTTAGGCAGGCGTTAGATAAAGCTAAGCTGACACAATCGCCGATTTCAATACTCTTGCTGGATATCGACCACTTTAAAAAAGTGAACGACAGTTATGGGCATGGGATTGGTGACTTAGTATTAAAAACCATGACTAATATGCTGCGTGGCTTACTACAACAACAGGATATTTTATGTCGCTGGGGCGGTGAGGAGTTTTTAATTTTACTTCCTGAGATGGATTTATCCCGAGCGGCAGAATTGGCAGAACAGATCCGTGACCTCATTTCCCAGCGGGAAATTAAAGTGAATGGATTACACATTTCTATTACTGCCAGTATTGGTGTTGCTGAGCATCAAGTGCAAGAGCCTGCGGAGGACCTTATCAAACGTGCCGATCTGGCCTTGTATCAGGCAAAAGAAGCGGGCCGAAATCAAGTGGTGTTAAATCATTCATAGACTCTACTCGGTTCTTCTTGGCAGCAATGTTTAGCCTACCTTTGTGGGTTATGGCGCGGGTTGATTGTGTTATTGGCGTATCGCGGTTTACACTCTGACAGTAATGCGCGATAGGTCATTGATTTGGAGTTGCAGATGTCAAAGTTGTTGATTAATAAATTGTCTGGATTGTACTTAGGAACCCATCTTCAAGAAATGTCCGGTGTTGCTACGGGGATTGATGGTAAGCAAGCGGCTCAACAACTGTTAGTGCATATCGACCATGTTGAAGGGGACGCGCAGGCCGATCCAAAACACCATGGCGGCCTTGATCGCGTGCTACATCATTTCCCCCGCGAGCACTACGGCCAATATCGTCGTTGGGACTTAATCACCCAGCTCGAAGATGCGCCCAGCATGGGAGAGAACATTAGCACAGTTGGACTGAACGAAACTCAAGTCAATATTGGCGATATCTTGCAAATTGGCGCAGTAAAAGTGCAAGTGACTCAGCCGCGTTCACCTTGTTTTAAATTGAATCTGCAATTTGGTCACAGAGAATTCGCCCTCGCCATGCAGCAAAGCCAATTATGTGGTTGGTTTTATAGAATCTTAACCCCAGGGATTATTCAGTTAAACGATAGGATTGAATTAGTTGAGCGTCGTACTGATATCAGTGTTGCCGAGGCCATGTCACTCTATTTCTCGCCAACGTTTAATACCAGTGCCTATGATCGTTTAGCTTCCTGCGAGGGATTAGCGCTGAGTTGGGTTAATAGCCTACAACGCCGCTTAGCATTACAGACAGTAGAAGATTGGCAAATGCGTTTATATGGGCCGAGTGGAAAATAAGGCTTTATATTCAAAATGATAAAACAGGGATGACCTATGATTGAACCCGTTACAAAAAGTGATAAAGATTTTGGTTTACTGGTATACGCCTCAAGTTTTATTGGATACTTAGTGCCGTTGGGCTCTATTCTTGGTCCTTTGATCATTTGGCTGATGAAGCGTGAAGAGTCCGCATTTGTCGATCAATGTGGCCGTAGTTGTTTGAACTTTAAATTGAGCCTGTTGATTTATGTGATTATCAGTGGCGTATTAGCTTTGGTCGGCATTGGTTTCATCTTTTTAGCCATACTCGGCATATTCGATTTGGTGTGCACTGTGCTGGCGATTATTAAGGCCAGCGAAGGTAAAGTGTATCGCTATCCATTAACGATTAAATTTATTGCTATGGATTAATTACCTCTGCGAGTTAAAGAAAAACGCCTTAGATGGAAACATCTAAGGCGTTTTTTATGGCGTAAGTTTTAAGGTTTTACACCTTAAACTTGGCCACTAAGGTATCTAAGCGGTGTGACAGTTGATTCAAGGCTAAACTCGCCTGTGCCGCCGCTTGTGCAGTATTGGCAGTACGTTGAGTAATGTCATTGATTTCAGTGACGTTACGGTTGATGTCCTCCACAACTGTGGATTGTTCTTCCGTTGCCGCAGCAACTTGGATGTTCATGTCGCTGATAAGACCAATGCGAGCGCTAATGCCAATTAACGATTTGCTGGCTTCATCGACGGCCACAACGCCTTCGTGGGAGCGGGTACGACTCTGGGCCATCGCATTAACCGCGCGGCTGGCTTCCGATTGCAGCTTGTCGATCATGCCTTGCACTTCATTGGTCGATGCTGCTGTGCGTGAGGCTAAGTTACGCACTTCATCGGCTACGACAGCAAATCCGCGTCCAGCTTCGCCGGCACGTGCTGCTTCAATGGCCGCGTTGAGGGCTAACAAGTTAGTCTGCTCAGAGATAGCGCGGATCACATCTAAAATACCACCGATGGATTTAGTGTGGGTCGCGAGGGACTCAATCACTTCACCCACTTGGCCAACGTCTTTTGACAATTGGTTAATGGTATCGCGGGCACGGGTTACCACAACTTGGCCGCTGCTGGCTTCAGTATCTGCATCTCTGGCGGCAACCGCAGCTTGGGCGGCATTACTGGCAATTTCGTTAACCGTCGCGCCCATTTCATTAATGGCCGTTACCACCATCATAGTGCGATCTTTCTGCTCATGGCTGTCTTCTAAGGTTTGCTGTGCCTGATTCGACACATCCTTAGCCGAGAAACCGAGCTGTTCGCTGGTTTGTGCCACTTCGATGACCGAATCTTGGATCTTGCTGATAAAGCTGTTAAATCCCTTGGCGAGTTGCGCAATTTCATCTTCACCATTAACAGGTAAGCGTTGGCGTAAGTCACCTTCACCTTCGCCTATGTCGTGGAACATGGCGGCAACTTGGGCAATAGGACGACTCACAGAACCTGCCACCACGATGGCGAGTACAATAAAGCCCGCTGCAATGATTAGCGTCCAGATTAAGATCTGATAAGCCGCTTCGGTTAATAGTGCGAATACTTCGGCCTCTGGCACCTGTGCGACTAAGTACCAATCCATAGATGCGATATAACTACTGGCAACCAGCATGTTTTCGCCATTGATTTTGGTATTGATCAGATTGAAATCACTGCGGTTTAATAATGAGCTTGAACTCGCATCCTTGTATAAGTTGCTTAGGCTGCTCTTACCAATTTGACTCGTATCGGGGTGGAGTTTTACCTCACCTTTAGCATCCACTAAGTAGACTAAACCGGTTTCTTCAATCTTAAACGAGCTCAGCAAACGCACCATGTCATCGAGTGATTTAGCAAGCCCAACTAAGCCACGACCATTGGGTTGTTGGTAGTTGATGAAGAGTTTGACTTCGCCGTTGGCCTCAGTAAATACGTTCAACATACGTTCTTGGCCACTGTCTCGGTAACCAAAAAACCAGCCATCCTGCGCAGGAGTGAGCACTCGCAGAAAACCATCCTGAGTGTAGTAGGCGGCAGTTTGTCTATCTGCGTAGGAAGCTTGCGCTAGTTTATATTGACGAGTGATGTCTTTGAGTTGGGCTACGACTTGGGTTTCTTGGGCCTGTGGTCTACCGTCTTCGAGCCATTGCAGTAACATGCGGCTACTGGCCAATTGCTCTGCAGCATTCATCAAAGTGGAAATGTCGAGATCGATCTTATTGCGAATTTGCATCATTAAGCTCGGTAATTCCGAACCTAACATCCTTTGTTGTACGACATTTTTCGCGCTACGTTGGCTTAATACACCGACGAGTATGGTCGACAGCAGTACTGCAAATGTCACTGTTAACAGAATTTTCTGCTTAATGGTGAGGTTATTCAATATCATAAATATCAATATGCCTGTGTTGGACTATTTTGAGTTATCGGTCAACGCACTCTTGTACGGTAAAAGATTATCGGACAGAAATGTTAAAAGTTAACCTTAGTCTAGGCCGGTTGCCGAATAAAACAGCGTATAGAACACTTATTTGGCCTAACCTGTTGGTCTTGCTGTAGATCTAATTATGTAGAGTATAGATGGAAATGAGATGGTGATTGAAAACGAACTCTTTTTTGTGTGGCAATTGTGGCCAATGTCGTGAGTAAGGGCAAGCAAAAAAAGTGAACTATTCGTGTAAAAGGTGAAAAAAGGCGCTCCATTGAGCGCCATTATTTACATTTATCATCCAAATGTTACATGTTGGGGTAGTTTGGACCACCACCGCCTTCCGGTGTAACCCAAGTGATGTTTTGGCTCGGATCTTTAATGTCGCAGGTTTTGCAATGAATGCAGTTTTGCGCATTGATTACAAACTTGGGTTGACCCGCCTCTTCGACGATTTCATACACGCCTGCTGGGCAGTAACGCTGTGCTGGCTCATTAAACTGAGTCAAGTTAATGCCCAGTGGAATGCTGCTGTCCTTGAGACGTAAATGGCAGGGCTGATCTTCCTCATGATAAGTGCTCGACAGATACACTGAGGACAGTTTATCAAAGCTAAGCTTGCCATCGGGTTTTGGATAATCAATCTTGCTGTAAGCGCTCACAGGTGCCATTTGCGCATAGTCTGGGTGCTCATCACGCAGTGTGATAGGGAACTTTCCGCTAAACCAGTTTTGATCTATATAGTTGAATGCGCCGCCTAAATAGGTACCAAATTTGTGCATTGCTGGACCAAAGTTGCGGGATTTATGCAATTCTTCGTATAGCCAGCTTTCTTCAAGGTGGGTTTGGTAACAGTCGAGATCTTTACCGCCTTCAACCCCAGCCATCATGGCTTTACCTAAGGTTTCTGCTGCAACAATTCCGCTCTTCATCGCAGTGTGAGTGCCTTTGATTTTCGCAAAGTTCAACGTACCCGCGTTGCAGCCTATGATAAGACCGCCGGGGAAGCTCATCTTAGGAAGCGAGTTCAAGCCGCCTTTAGTGATAGCACGGGCGCCGTAACTGAGACGTTCGCCGCCGGTTAAATACTTTGCAATCACAGGATGGGTTTTATAGCGCTGGAATTCGTCAAATGGGCTCAGATGCGGATTTTTGTAGTTCAAATCGATAATGAGACCGACCGCAATCTGGTTGTCTTCCATGTGATACAGAAAGCCGCCACCCGACGCGCCCTCGGTTAATGGCCAGCCACCAGTGTGCACCACTTTGCCTTGCTCGTGTTGCTCGGCGGGGACTTTCCAAATTTCTTTGAAGCCTAAGCCGTAATGCTGGGGTGTTTTACCATTATCTAAATGGTATTTTTCGATCAGTTGCTTGCCTAAGTGGCCGCGGCAACCCTCTGAGAAAACAGTATATTTAGCATGCAGTTCCATGCCGGGCATAAAGCTGTCTTTGGGTTCGCCATCGGCACCCACTCCCATATCGCCAATCAAAATACCTTTAACGCTGTTATCGGCGTTAAATAGCAGTTCACTGGCGGCAAAGCCGGGGAATATTTCGACACCGAGTTCTTCTGCGCGATTGGCAAGCCAGCGGGACAGATTACCGACGCTGATAATAAAATTGCCGTCGTTGTGCATGGTTTTTGGCACAAAGGCATTGGGCATCACTCGGCCGTCGGTGGCGGAGCTGAGTAGGTAAATTTCGTCGTGGGTGACAGCGGTTTTTATTGGAGCATCTTTTTCGCGCCAGTCGCTGAATAGCTCGTCTAGCACTTTTGTCTCGAACACAGCGCCTGACAGAATATGCGCGCCCACTTCTGAGCCTTTTTCTACCACACAGACGGTAATTTCTTTACCTGAATCCTGTGATATTTGCATTAATCGACATGCCGTGGCCAAGCCAGCTGGACCAGCACCGACGATAACAACATCGAATTCCATTGATTCGCGTTCCATCAGTTCACCTCTTCCTTCACGTTTCCCCGATTTTTATCGAGTGTTGTAGTTTGTAAACGGGCGTTTTATTGCTTGCACCACCTTACCTGAAAATAAGATAAGGTCACAGTGGATTAAGCTGCAGTTTAGTCTAATTCAATACAAATCTTTAGGTGAGGACTGTCACAGATTATTCACGCTAGCGTGATCTAGGTTAATAAATACCTGTTTAGGGGTATAGCTAGTGAGTACTTTCGGCCTATAATCACCGACGACGGTTCTCCGAGCTTGCCTGCCTAAGTCGAAAGATATGGAGGTGTAGCCGTGGTAATAATGCCACCGGGGTGGGATAAGAAATGCTCTCACCTCCCACACTTGGAAAGGTGATCATGTCTCAATTACAAGACAGCTTTGGTCGAAAATTTCACTATTTACGGATGTCAGTCACTGACGTTTGTAACTTCAAATGCAGTTACTGCCTTCCTGATGGTTATCATCCTGAAGGTAAACCAAAATTCTTATCTCTCAATGAGATAGAAAACTTAGTCTCCGCATTTAGCCAAGTCGGCACCCAAAAAATCCGCATTACAGGCGGTGAACCTACCCTGCGTAAAGACTTTACCGACATCATTCGTGTCGTCGCTGATAACCCGCGCATTCATACTATTGCGACGACCACTAATGGATATCGACTCGAAAAGCATGCCAAAGAATGGTTCGATGCTGGCTTGCGTCGTATCAATGTGTCCGTGGATAGTTTAGATCCCAAAATGTTTTACCAGATCACCGGCGAAAATAAGTTTGATGAAGTGATGCGGGGGATTGATGCCGCCTTGTCGGCAGGTTTCGAGCGAGTAAAAATCAACGCCGTACTGCTTAAAGGCTTAAACGATAAAGATTTGTCACGTTTTTTACACTGGATTAAACACACGCCAATCGACCTGCGTTTTATCGAGCTGATGGAAACGGGTCTTGGTCGTGAGTATTTTGAAGCCCATCACCTAGCGGGCGCCGACATCAAAGCACAGTTACTGGCAGATGGTTGGCAATTAGATACGCCAAGTGCCTCCGATGGTCCAGCCCAAAATTTCAGCCGCAGCGATTATCAGGGCCGTATCGGCTTGATCATGCCCTATGCCAATAATTTTTGTGCTACCTGTAACCGTTTACGGGTATCTGCTAAGGGTAAATTGCACTTGTGCCTCTTTACGGAATCCGGTGTCGATTTACGTGATCTGCTACAGCATTCTAACCAGCAAGCGGAATTAATTGAGCGTCTGCACGGTCAATTAGCCCAGAAGAAAGAAACCCATTACTTGCATCAAGGCATCACAGGTGTCACTCAGCATCTTGCCTCTATTGGCGGCTAGACCTGATTTTAGGTCTGTTGCCATAGCCAATTTAGCGCGAGTATAAGCTCAATTTCCCTTGTACCCTGTTTTGACCTCAATTAAAGGATCGCTCCAATGAGCAATGTATTTACTCATATTAATGCCGATGGCAATGCCCATATGGTCGATGTAACTGAAAAAGCCGTTACCGAGCGCGAAGCCCGTGCAGAAGCTTTTATCGAGATGGCGAGCACGACACTCGAGATGATCATGAGTGGTAGCCACCACAAGGGTGATGTGTTTGCGACCGCGCGTATTGCGGGCATTCAAGCTGCGAAAAAAACCTCAGATCTTATCCCTCTCTGCCATCCGCTGATGCTAACGAAAGTTGAAGTCGATTTAGAGGCACAACCTGAACATAACCGCGTGCGTATTACTAGCCTGTGCAAGTTATCCGGCAAAACGGGCGTAGAGATGGAAGCGTTAACTGCGGCTTCAGTGGCGGCGTTAACTATCTATGACATGTGCAAGGCCGTGCAAAAAGATATGGTGATCTCCCAAGTCCGTCTGTTGGAAAAGCGTGGCGGCAAGTCGGGACATTTTAAGGTTTAGCAGATCAAAAACGAGAGAAGACTATGATTAACGTGTTGTTTTTTGCTCAAGTTCGAGAATTGTTGGGCACAGCTAAATTAAGCCTAGAGGCGAGCGAGCAGACACAAACTGCCGAAGCATTACGGGCAACGCTGGCGGCAACCGACGACAAATGGGCTAAAGTATTAACCTCTGACAAATTGCTGGTGGCGGTAAATCAGACCATTAGCCAATGGGATACACCTGTAAACGATGGTGATGAAGTCGCCTTTTTCCCACCGGTTACAGGAGGTTAATATGCGTTTATTACCTGCAGTTCGAGTGCAAGAGGTCGATTTTAGTGTTTCTGACGAATATCGCCAGCTAGCTCAAGATGATAGCGATGGTGCCGTAGTCACTTTTGTCGGCAAAGTGCGTGATTTTAACGATGGTGCCGTGGTGACAGATTTAACCTTAGAGCACTATCCGGGTATGACCGAAGCCGTGTTAGAACAAATCGTTGCCGAGGCGCGTAGCCGCTGGCCGCTCAATAAAGTGACGGTTATTCACCGTGTCGGTACTATGGCTCTGGGTGAGCAGATTGTGTTTATCGGCGTAACCAGCGCCCATCGCAAGGCCGCTTTTGCTGCCTGTGAATTCTTAATCGACTTTTTAAAAACCAAAGCGCCATTCTGGAAATTAGAAGCGGGCGAGCAAGGTAAAAGTTGGGTTGAAGCGAAAGATGCCGATGAACAAGCGGCTAAGTTATGGCAACACAAAGACTAGTCGTGTGACAGATAACTCGTAGTCGCAACGCAGCTTGCCAGTTTAAGACCCGCGCGAATATTGCACTAAGGTGACCCAATGCAGAGTTTGACCCGTTTCTTTCATACCTGTGTTTTTGCATTACTCTGGTGCTTGGCGGTCGCGCCATCTAGCAGTCGAGCGGCGGATAATACAGCGATTCCCGCAATTGCCGCTGCCTCTGATTTACGTTTTGCCCTCGATGATATTAGCCAAAAATTTACCAATGAAACTGGGCTAAAAGTAAAAATATCCTATGGGTCATCGGGCAATTTTGCTACTCAAATCCAAAATGGGGCGCCCTATGAATTATTTTTATCTGCGGATGAAAAATATATTCAGCAATTGCACAGTGCTGGCGTTGCCCGTGATGCTGGCGTTCTTTATGCCCAAGGGCAACTCGCTATTGTTGTACCTAAAACCGGTCGTTTGTCCGTTGATCCTGAACTTAAGGGGTTAGCCGAAGCACTCGCTGCAGGAAAAATTACCCGTTTTGCTATTGCTAATCCTGATCACGCTCCCTATGGCGAAAAGGCCAAAGAAGCATTGCAGTTTGTGCAGTTGTGGGATGCGATTCAACCTAAATTGATCCTTGGGGAAAATGTGTCCCAAGCAGGGCAGTTTGCGATTAGTGGTTCAACCCAGGGCGGGATTATTGCGCTCTCTTTAGCTATGTCTCCTACTTTTGCCAAACATAGTGATTACGCCATAGTGCCAGCAAAAATGCATAGCCCACTGTTTCAGCGTATGGCATTAATGGCCAAGGCGGGTGAAACAGCTCAGCATTTTTACGATTATTTAAGAGCCGATAGTGCCCGTCGTGTTTTGGCCGATTATGGTTTTTCATTGCCAGAGCAACCATGATGGATTGGCAGGCACTTTGGTTATCGGTCAAGCTGAGTGGCATCACAGTTTTAGTGTTGATTCCTCTAGCTATATTGGCTGGACGGGCATTAGCCTATCGTCAATTTGTCGGCAAATCTTGGGTCGAGGCGCTGATCATGGTGCCCTTAGTATTACCGCCGACTGTGATTGGTTATTACTTGCTGGTGGGGCTTGGCAGTCAAAGTTGGCTCGGACAATGGATTGAGCAAGTCATGGGTCAGCAACTCGTGTTTCACTTTTCTGGTCTGGTTATCGCCTCCGTTTTAGTCAATATTCCCTTCGCAGTGCAGCCGATACAACGCGCCTTTGAAACTGTACCTAATGATGTTCGCGACGCAGCGGCTTGTTGCGGTATGAGTCGACTTAAAATTCTACTTAAAATTGAATTGCCTATGGTGTGGCCGGGTGTGTTAACGGCATTAGTTTTGTGCTTCTCCCATGTGCTTGGGGAGTTTGGCGTTGTGCTGATGATGGGCGGCAATATTGCTGGCGAGACCAAGACGATTTCGATTGCAATTTATGACAGTGTGCAATCATTCGATTTTAATGCTGCTGGCACTATGTCATTAGTCTTATTGCTGTTTGCCGTGACGGCGTTAGCACTAACAACCAGTCTATCGCGGCGTTTAGGAGGTCAGCGTGGCGCAAATCATCGCTGATCTGCAGTGTCAGATCCAAAATCATAAACACATTAAACTCAACGCCGATTTCCGCTGTAAAGCGGGTGAAGTACTTGCTGTGGTCGGGCCGTCTGGCGGTGGAAAAACCACACTGCTACGGATGATCGCTGGGTTAAATCATCCCGATACGGGACAAATCCACTTTGGCGATCGGCCTTGGTTTGATGATAAAGCGCGTATCGCCTTAAGCCCGCAGCAACGCCATATCGGTTATATGCCGCAGCATTTTGGCTTATTTCCGAATCTCACTGCCTTAGAAAACGTAGTCGCTGGACTTGACCATATCCCCAAATTGGAGCGCATACCGCGCGCGAAAGATTGGCTCGAACGGGTCAATCTACAGGGATTACCTGATAGATTACCGGCGCATTTATCGGGCGGCCAACGCCAGCGCGTTGCGCTTGCCAGAGCGCTTGCCCGCGAACCGTCGGTTTTGTTGCTGGATGAGCCTTTTTCTGCGGTGGACAGGGAAACTCGCGAGCGTTTATACCT
Source organism: Shewanella sp. SM20 (assembly GCF_025654545.1). Lineage (NCBI taxonomy): Bacteria > Pseudomonadati > Pseudomonadota > Gammaproteobacteria > Alteromonadales > Shewanellaceae > Shewanella > Shewanella sp. SM20. Next base: position 53,326 of record NZ_JAKKRK010000021.1, read on the forward strand.
TGAGCTTGCGCGCCTCAAAGAACAGTTACTTTGCCCAGTGATTATGGTCACCCACGACTTAAATGAAGCCTTACTGCTGGCTGATTCGATGATTTTGATCAGCCAAGGCAAGATGCTACAGCAAGGTGCACCTTTCGAGGTGTTATCGCGGCCACGAAATGAAGCTGTGGCTAGGCAGATGGGGCTAAGAAATATTTTTGATGGTGAAGTGGTATTTCAAGACTGCACTAAAAATCTCACTTGGCTTAAATTTGGCGAGCAGTTAATTGCCTGCGACTATGGCAAAGATCGCCCTGTGGGAAGTCGAGTCCGTTGGGTTATCCCCAATCAAGGTATTCGTTTTAATTCGATTTCCAAAGGGCGTTTATGCCGCAGTTTTAATAAATTAGATGTCACGATCGACGCTATGCTGGTGATGGGCGAATCCGTTCGGCTTATCTGCTACGTCACTGGCACCCCGTTACAACTTAACACCGAAGTCTCGCTGCATTTTGCCCAAAAGCTTGCTCTTACTAAGGGGATGCAAACTACGGTGGCACTCAAATCCGAACAAATTCATATTTTGGAATAGCTTAGTCCACCATGATAACTTTGAGTAAACCTGCCACCATTTAGGTGCGATTTCGCATTATCGCGTCTAGCTCAGTTATCAATTGGGCTATTGTTGTTTGAAATTGAGCCAATTCCGCTTCAGCATTATTATTTCCCTGTTGCCTCATTTTTTCTTCGAGTATCCAAGCGTGCTCTGCTATTGATGTGAGTCCTAACATACTGATAGTTCCCGCACATCTATGGATCTTATCCGCAAGTTGAGGTGCTTTAAGTTGAATATCCTGAAGTGAGATTTCGAGCTCAGTTTTAAACATTAATAACATTTTGCTTAATGTCTCTTCGCGACCAAAGGCATCCTCTAATATTTTTATATCGATAAGTGCTGGTTTTGCAGACGGTAGCCATTTCAAAAGCATTTCATACAGCTCATCTAAGTGCAGTGGTTTTGCCAGTAAGTCATCCATCCCAACTGCCATGCACTTTTGTTTTTGCTCATTTAGCACGTTGGCCGTGAGTGCGATGATGGGAATATGTTGCCCCTCGATTTCCTGCGATCTCACTTGTTGGCAAAAAGTGTAGCCATCCATCACTGGCATGCGGCAATCGCATAACACTAAGTCATATTGAGTCTTTTGCATGAGGGCGAGCGCTTGGGCACCGTTATCTGCAATATCACATGTTAGGCGTAACTGTTTCAGCTGTCGCTGCACCAATATCTGATTAAGTTGATGATCTTCAACTAATAATATTTTGCATTCTGGCCAGTTAAACTTAAATTGAATATCCCTTTGCGGGGTTGAGACAATAGTATCAATCCACCCCATGTTGATGTAACACACATCCTTCACAGCCTGTGATGTTAAGGGGTTAGCATTCAATAAACATTGCTCATTTTGATATCTATAACCCAGTGCTTCATTAAAGTGAGTGCAGAGTATGTGTTGCCGATCATCCGAAGCATTATCAGTAAACAACAGGTCTGCATTGGCTTTATTCTCTGTTAATACAATGCCTAATGAAGCTAAATGCCAAGATAAAGTGTGACGTAATTTTATATCGCCGATGGCGATATATGCTTTTAATCCCTGCAATTGTTCATCAAATTCATTCTGAGCCACTACAGGTAAGCGAATGCGTAAACCAATAAATGTGCCTAAATGAGGGGCGCTATTCAGGATAATGTCGCCGCCCATCATTTCGGCGAGTGTATGGCTAATAGCAAGGCCCAAACCTGCACCACCATAGCTACGTGTTGTCGAGACATCAGCTTGCTCAAAAATATTGAATATTCGCGCTTGAGTCTCAGTGTTCATGCCGATACCCGTATCTTGTACGCCAATGAGCAGTAATTGTTGACCTTCTTGTTCGGCTTCAAGCTTGACTGAGACTTCAATAAACCCGCGTTCAGTGAATTTAATGGCGTTATTTACCCAGTTGAATAGGATTTGCTTTATGCGAAGGCTGTCTCCTGTTACCCGTGCTGCTACGCCTTGGTCAACGTGTAAGTAGAGGCTTAAGCCTTTAGTGCGTAAATCATTCATGACCATATTAAGCGTACTATCGAGAACTTCACGCAATAGTATTGGTGTTGATTCCAGACGCATTTTTCCCATGTCTATTTTAGAGAAATCGAGAATGTTATTAATGATCTGGAGGATTTCTTCCGCACCATTGCTAATGATTTGCACCATTTGTTTTTGTTCTATACCAAGAGGGGTAAAGCTGAGTTGCTCTGCCATACCCACGAGCCCATTCATGGGCGTGCGGATCTCATGGCTCATGGCTGCGAGAAATTCAGCTTTTCTTTTAGTGGCTTGCTCGGCGTTTTCTTTTGCGATGGCTAGAGCATTTTCGACGATGCGCCGTTTATTGATTTCTTGCCTGAGTTTTAAATAGGCTATGGTTAAGCCGCCAATGAAAAGTAGTAACCCTATCGCAATCGGCAGTAGTGTTTTGAGTAAGGTGTGCCAAGAGATGCCTTCGCTGTAATTTACGGCTAGCCAAGTATTGCGGATCTGCTGTTTTTCTTTCTCACTCATACTGGAGAAAACACGGTTAATTAATGGGATAAGTGGCCAATAAGGTTCACGAACGGCAACAGCGAGTTCATCTTTATAAGGCGTTGGTGCCGCTACTCGTAATTCATCGTCAAATTTGTCGTCGATAAGCATAGTCACAACGGCCAAATTACCTATGTAAGCTGCTGCTTTGCCCTTTGCTACTAAGGTCAGGCCCTCGTCGGGATTGGCTGAAACTACAACATCGATATTCGGATAGGCTTTTTTAATGTTTGGCAGCAGTAGATTATCTGTGATGACCACGCGTTGAAAGTTCAGTTCTGACAGCCCCGCGATTCGCGGACTGTTGCGGGCAGTGGCTATAACAATAGGGAAAGACGTAAACACTTCGCTCATGTGCCAGTCTGGATATTGTGCTTTCAATCGCGTGGGAATAATGGCGAGATCAATCTCATGGTTAACGAGTGCGCTTTGAATTTCATCCCACGTTCTGGTTTTTTGCGCCGCATAATCTAGCCCTAGTTTTTCTCTAAATTGCTCAAGGTAATCAGCAATTAAACCAACCAAGATGCCGTTATTGTTAACCGAAGAGAATGGCATCCAATGGCTTACAAATCCGACTCTGAGTGAAGGTAGACCTGCCAGCCATTCGCGTTCATTGGGTCTAAGTAGAAAATTACTGTGGCCTAAAAAATGAAGATCACCCATACCTAGCCAAGTCACTTCGAGAGCATTGCGCTCTTCTACACTCAGAGCCATTAAGGCGTTATCGAGTTGTGTTACAAGCAGGCTATTGTTCTTCGTGATCCCTAAATGTAAGTTTTCCATCATCAGGGGGGCTTGGGCAACGATAAGAAGTTCAGGGTGTGCGCTAATGTATTGGTTAGCAACATGAAGATTACCGATATAGGCATCGGTCGTTTTATCAATGACGGAGGAAAGTGCTTGTTCTGTATTAGAAAATGTTACTTCTGTTACGGTTGGATAATGCAGTTTGACTAATTTCTCCGTCGAGAATCCTTTTTCAACGGCGATCCGAGCTTGGCCAAATTCACTCACATCGCGAAAAAATCGGCTGTCGTAACGAATAACGACAACAGTAGGGGAGGTGTAGTATGAGCGGCTAAACATAAGGCATTGAGTACGTTCAACAGTACGAAAAGCGTCAAGCAAGACATCGACTTCCCCATTACAGCCAGCAGAATAGAGGCTCATCCAATTGGGATAAACCTTCCAGTCAATTTGATAATTAAGATTTTTGGCGAGCAGTTGTATGAGTTCGACACTAAATCCCGTTGTTATCTGGTCATTAATTTGTTGAAAAGGTCCCCAGCCATTGGCGAGTACGCCTACTCTAATTGTTGTGGTTTTGGGCTGTTCGGCATGTGTGATAAAAGTCATGCATAGCAGGGATAAGCAACTGAAGATGCAAAGAAGTTGGTAACGCATTTTTTGAGTAGCACTCATCTCTATGACCAAAGTGTATTAAGTCTCGAAAAAAACACCGATGCCAAGTAGTATAGATAAGGCATCCATAAGTTCACATTATCACGAGGAGTTATATATGGCTTTTAAGATCATCCTTGCCGACGATCACCCTATTATACTCACTGGCGTGCGTAGTTTGATGGCTGAAATGCAGCCAAGTTGTGACATTGTTGCTGAAGCAAATAATGTTTCCGAATTATGGCGTACATTAGAACAACATGAATGTGACTTATTGATCACAGACTTTAGTATGCCTAATGATGACAATGTCGATGGTATGGCCATGATTAAACAGCTAAGACGAAAATATCCAAATTTACCCATAATAGTATTGACCCAAGTACATAATTTAGGTGTATTACAAGCGCTGTTACAGATTGGAATACAAGGCTTATTATTAAAAAAATCAGTCATTGCCGAATTAGAGAAAACAGTTAAAAAAGTATTATTAGGTTCTGTTTACATTGGCGAAACTGTCCGTGAATTATTAAATGAACAAGGTATTAATCAATATACCATCCCAGTTGAACTTTCACTGAAAGAAATAGAAGTGGTACGTTTACTGGCAAACGGCATGTCAGTGACTCAAGTTGCCAGCTATTTACACCGCAGTGTAAAAACCATAAGTACCCAAAAAACCAATGCGATGCAAAAACTCGGTTTAAAAAGTGACAGTGAATTGTTTCATTATGCACAGCAACAGGGATTATTTTAATGTTAAAATGGAGGGATTTCAGCCTCGAACATAATAGTTACATCCCCTTGGTAAGTGCTTCCTGGATATTTCATCATTTCAGTTAAGTTGGTTTTGTTAATTTCAAACAATAGCTTTCTTGCAACATTGATATATTCCCCATCTGTATTTGTAAAATGGTACTTTGATGTCGATAGCGGCACTGATTTTCCTATACCATTTATATAACTGATTTCTATATTTGTTTTGTGACTGTTTTTAATGTTTTTAAGTTGGCACTGGCCATTGTTTTGATATTGGCAATAACTCAATGAAACATCAAATGGTGCGCTAAACCAAAGCTTAAACGGCAATTCAGCTTTCAAGTTGGTGGGTGTTTTACCGCTGTTAATCCATGGTGCCCAACCTTTGGGTGGCTGCAAGATCACTTTATTGCTACCAGCAGGGAACTCAACCTTAAGTTGATGCGTGACCCTTAAGGTAAATTCTATGGTTACGTTTGAGTCTGAATAGGTTGCATCACCAAAGTCGAGATCTTTATTGCGTCCAAGGCTCAAGGTTAAGCTGCCCTTATAAGTGCCATTTTCCATTTTTAAAGGATCGGGAGGTTGCAGTTTATAACTAATATAAATCCTTTGAAGGGTGATATTCTTTGATGATGTGAATTCCGGGTTAAATTTATTGTTGTAACAAATGCCTCCAGACTGTTGGTTAGCATTTTTTATATCATAAAAATAATCTAAAATACCAATGCTTGCCCATATTTCCAATCTAAGATTGCAATCGCCTTGAACGCTATTCAACCAATATGATCCTGTATTTCCAGCATCTTTAACTGCATTCGGAGTTTGAGATGCCCCAATTTGTGTTAGTTTGAACTTCATTTTATGTGTTGTGCTGCTCCCTTTTTTTATTAGCTCTACTGTTTTTTCACCAGAAAACTTCTGATAGGTAATAGCATGTTCGAGTTTTTGATCATTCTTTATTAATTTTTCTAATATTTTAGTCTCTACTTTTATTGCTTGTTCTTTGTCTAAAGATGCTGTGCCATTACACCAAAATTCAGGACCTGAGCTGTTTGTTGATACTGAGCAAGGGGTGGTATTAATAAACTTACTACCATTAATATCATAGGGTGCAGGTTTATATTCAGCAGTAACCTGAATGGTGGCGGCCTCTGTTAATTGGCTGAGTAGTAGATATCCCATCAAAGTATATAAAGCGTAACGATAATTCACTTGGCTAGGTTCTCTGTTAATGTTTGTTGTGCCCATGTTTGGGCATTACAAGTGATATTGCCTAATAGCAATAGGTTCTGTTCACGTTTTACTCGGTGTAAATCGAGTTCAAGGTTGCACTCTTGTATACCTTGATACTCCACTTGTAAGCTCGGATGGTGTTCACTCATTTCAACGGCAAAAAAGCCATCGGCCTCACTCAAGCTGCGTCCCGCATGGTTGGCGATAAGCGCGCCTTTAAGCGGCAATCCCTGTTGATTCACTAAGCGGCCAATCACAGTAACAGTCTTCATGACTCTGATTTGTTGGTAACTGACGCCTCCTTTATTGAGGTGGTAATGCAATACGCTCGGTTGGATGACTGAAGGTGTGTCATCAAAGTCCTGTATGGCGAGTTGTACGCTACCGCTGCGATAGGCGGTCACTGGCACTAAGTTGCGCCCAGGCTTTAAGGTGACACTGCCACCGTGCTCATTTTCTGCTTGTAAAAGGATGTCTGGGGTATCAGCCATGACATCGATTATCATGCCCGCATCGTGGTTTTGGCTTTGGCCTGAGATGCTGAGTTCACCTTGTTGCCCTAGTGCAACCATGCTATCGAGGTTTATGCCGCCTGTGATGCCGCTGTTATAGGAGGATGACTGTGCATAGGCATCCCCGCTAACAATATTGTTGCTAAAGCGGCTATTGGCGGTTGCGCCAACACCATAGCTATCCGTGTTTAGTCCCATCCCTATGGTTTCAATGCCACGCCAGTCTAGTTGCTGTTGGTAATCAACATAGGCATGCTGTTCTTGCCCGCCAGAACGTGAAGTTCTGCTGCCTAAGCCACCACCCATTCGACGCGTTTGATCGCCTAAGTTCATACTGAAATAAAGTGCTCCGCCTTGGTCGCGCTGGCCTGAAGTGTTAATGCTGCCGGGACGATCGAACGCATTTAAACTCCAACTCATTTGGCGTCCCCAGAGTTTGCCGTTGTACTGCCAACCTAAGTCAATACCTTGACCTTGCTCGGATTGATGTGACAAATAGGCGGAAATAGAGTGACCTCTTCCTAGGTTATGTTGCAGAGATGCACTCGTCTTTTTGGGATTAGAGTTCGTAATATCACTGCTTTGCGATTGGCTGAGTTGTTGCTGATGGCTAAGTACAAAACTACCTTGCCTGTAGCTATAAACTGCTTGCAAATCAAAATCGCTGCCCTGTTGTTCATTCATCACCCAATTACCAAAAAAGCGCAGTTGTTGGTTCCAGTCCCAATCAGCCGAAATGCTGTAGTGCCAACCTTTATCCATAAATTGAGCTGCAGCGCCAAGGATGATCGCCGGTGTTAATAAGTAGTTTGCGAGTACCCCCGTGCTGAGTCCGCGTCTGCTTTCATCATCCCAATTCGTTATTTCTTGTAACTTTTCTCCAGCAAACAAGTTCACCCGAAAGGGTTCTTCAGTGTTTTGCCATTGAATGGGTTTATTAATGATTTCTCGACGACGTTCAGTGACTTGGCCATCTTCTAGAATCCGAATTTCAACTTCATATATGCCAGATGGTAATACTTTAGTATCAATGGCTTGTAAGCCTGCGTTAATCTGTTGCGAGTTGATCAATTGCCCATTTTGGTAGATTTCTACCATACCTGCACGATTCGGAGTGACATAAATGGGTGTGGCACTGGCATAGGCTTGATCGACCAATAACTGATTAGAGTCACCCAACATCACCCCCATCACAGCTTGTGAGCTGCCGCTATAAATGATGGGCTGACGAACTAAACCTTGGGCATAAGGGGAGAAATACCCGAGTCGATAGAAGTGTCCTTCGTTTTGACGTTCTGTATACAACTGTTGAATAGCCGAGTTTAGTGCTTGATCGTTATTTTGAGTGACTTCACCTTCAAGCAGTGTGGTCCACTGGCCTAAACTTGCTTGGGCTTGCAAATTATAACGGCCTGCGTAATCGCTCTCATTGGATTGACTCCAATTGAGTTGTTGTCGAAATAGCGCTCCGTAGCTTCCCTGTTCAGGCAAGGCATAGTAGTGCGAGCTTGATGGTTGTTTTTCGATATTGGCCGTTAAAATAGATAATTGAGAGTTCTCCAAATTATATTCAATCGCTAATATGCCGCCCTGACAGCCTTTTGGGCACAAACCCAACTTATGTTTTTGGTTTAATTGCGCTATCCATAATTGTTGCTGACGTTCGTCAAGATCGCTTTCGCTCACGTCTATGAGTTTTAATAGTTGCACACTGGTATCGAGTCCTAACACTATTTCACCTTCGCCAAGCAATTTATTATCGATGGTGATTCTTACTGTTAATGGGGCATTGAAAAAATGCTCAGAAAATCCATCAGGCAAGTCTTGATATTGCTTTAGCAGCTTGAGCGAGTCCGATGGCGTGTTATTCGCCAAAGAGCAAGAGCTAAAGATTAGCGTTGCGATCAGAATCGTCAGAATCGTCAGGATCAAAGATGACAAGTGTGTTGCCTCATATCGAAAAGATGAAAAGCATGAGTCGTTAACTTGAAAATTAATAAAGCTCCCTTTGCGGGAGCTTTTTTGAAATTTAACTTAATAAATCTCTATGGTTTTTTAATTGGCGCTTCCGATTCGAAAATCATATTGACCATGCCTTGGTAGTTACCTGCTACATAGCCGCTTGCTGGCGCAGTAGGAATGATCTCTAGTGCAAGGGTTTTACCTGTTTTAGCATTGTCGACATCGACTAATTCTGTCGCAGATGTCTTCAGTTCAATACCGCCCACTTTAACTGTTAGTGCAATATTATCATTGCCACTGGCGATAATGGCTGGGTTTGATAAGTAACCCGTAATAGCACCAATAGTACTTTTAACTTCTAGTTGCTTATTTAATTGATCTAGCTTTTTTGTATGGGCGTTATATGCTAACTTTTGCTGGCTGTTGATCCAGTTATCATTGCCTGTTGGTTGCACAAAAAAGTTCTCTGACGGAATTTGTGCAATCACAGTGACTTGATGTTCAATCTTTTCAGCCGCAAATGAGTTCATGGCCACTAATAAGGTTATTGGGGCCGCTTTCCATATTTTCATTACAGTCTCCTTTAGGATGCATTAGTTACCAATAACTATGCTTTTGGTTTTATCACCTTCAATCAATTGAAAGTGATAGCTTTCGTTACTATTTTTTACCAGTTGTTTTTTTGAGCCGGGTAAGATGTGCAATTTGGTCGCTGTGGAACACTCTTTGGTTTTTTTGTTACATGATTCAAAAAAATCTAAAACAATAGTCGTATTCCCGTTATTTTTTATTTCTGCGCTATTTGTGTCTTCCGTTATTTCAGTCGAGTATTTAGGTTCTTCTGGGGTGATAAATAAAAATGCCCCATAACCTGTTAGTATTTGTATTCCGGCAGTGAGTTCTTCACGCGTTTTTTCAGTTATTTTCTCATCAAATCCATCATTGTTTTTTGGCTGCACTGGTACGAAGCGAACTCTAAAGTAACGTTCTGTGTCTTTTTTATCTAAGAATAACAATCTCGTTGCTTGTACTCCCTTGGCTGGAATAATTAAGCGAGACGGGCTCGCTATCAAGGCGCGGTTTTCTGTTTCTTGTTCAGGCACTTCATAGGGCAGGCCATGTTCATCATATTTTATTTCGTTAATCGATATTTTAATAAATGCGGTTGAATCGCCCATGTTCATTATTTTTTTCAAATAAGTGGTTTTATTGCTAGGCATATAGTCAAATAAGGTGCCTATGCTTATTTCTGCCGCAGCATAAGCTTGAGAGCTATAAAAAATAATACCAAAAAGCGCTAAATATAATCGCATTATTATTGAGTTACCTTGATTTCATTTTTGGTTGATGTTGCTGTTCGATTGGAACAACATTTTAGCTGTATTTTATATGTGTGATTTTTATGCGTTAATAGGAATAGTCCTATAATAAAGTGCAGTGATTTTTTTGTTTTTAGGATTTATCTGATAGAAGCGAGTGCCAATTTAGTTAAAAATAAGTCAGATATATTAATATTCTGTAGGTATCTATGCTGTCAGTTAAGCGTAAAAAAGTGAGTGAAGATATTGCAAGCTGCATTATGTCTGATGTGGTTATGCCTTTTTATCAGCCTATTATCGGGGTTGATAAAACCGTTATAGGATATGAAGCACTTGCACGCCGTTGGGATGCCAAGCGTCATGCTTATACAGGTATTGATTTTTTATTGTTAGATAAAAATGCTGCTTTGCACATTGATATATGGATGTTGAGGTCGATTATCAAAGACTTACCTCGATTAGCCGATCAAGGCGTTGGCATACTGTCCATTAATTTAAATCCCATGCCATACAGTGTGACTTACCAAAATTTATTACAAATGCTGTTGCTTCAAGGAAAAGTGCTGTGCATCAAAATTTGGTTTGAAGTGTTAGAACACACTTTATTAGATGATAAACAGCATGAATTGATTGAAATGTTACGGGCACGAGGAGCCAGCATCGTACTGGATGATTTTGGCACCCAAGAATGTAATTTCTTGCGTATGATGGTATTGCCCTATGATGTCATCAAGTTAGACCGTTCCCTTTTGCTGCAAGCTTGTCGCTCTTCACATTCAATGCGTATGTTGACGAGCTTAGTTGAGTATTTACAGCGATTAGGAATGCAGGTTGTTTGTGAAGGTGTGGAGACTTTGATGCACATTGATGTGGCAACCTTATTGGGATGCGATTATCAACAAGGGTATGCCCATGCTATGCCTGCGCCGATTTCACACTGGGATAGTTAGGGCTAATCACGTACTAGCTGCAAATTAACTGAGGCTGTTTATTTCGTTTTTCGCTTACCGAGTAATCCAATCCAAAATGTCCCTTCCAATAGCATGCCTAAGATGATGAACACCAATGCACTGGTGGCGCTGCCATAGGCATAAGCGCTTAATGCTGCTATTAATAACAAGCTTAAGCTTATCCATCGTATGACTGGTTTCATTTGCGCTCCGATTTAAAAATACCGTTACCTGACACTAAGTTATCTGACTTTAGTCGAGGGCGATTTATTTGCCAATCCCACTTTTTAATGACACAGATAGACTAAAATAACCGCTAAAATTCAATCCTCTTGATTCTAAATGGCGAAATTGAGGGTTATCACTGAAAATGTCATGTTTAAAAATCCTCAGATGATCAAAGCTTAATCTTGTTTCCATCGGTGTTTAAGCTGGTATTAGGTAGACTTAACACATTAGCCACAAAATGATTTAGTGTTTGGCTTATCAGCGATTTAGGTTCTGTTGACGTTGGATTTCAGATCAATTGATGGCCGAACCTGAGTTAACGCTGACACAGTGTGATTCTATATCCAGTGGTAAATTGTGAGGGATTAGCTTGGAATTGCATACAGGCGCAATAGGTCCATCGACTTCTAACTGATTGTCTCATAAGATACAAACTTAGCTGATTTATATGGAGGGGCCATGAGACTATGGTTGCTAGGATTCATGTTGGTATCTGGTGTCGCAACGGCGGCTCAGAGCATGTATTCGATGTTTGCGGGTGGAGACTATGTACCGCCGTTGAGCGTTATGCAGCAGATTGAAAAAGGGTTCTCCGGTGTGATTGCCGAATTTCATATGGAAGAGCAAGAGGGTGAATTAGTCTATCAATTTGAGTTGATTAATCCTTTAGCAAACTCTATAACGCGGTTTGAATATCGTGCCCGTGATGGTAAGTTACTGAAACAAAAGGCGAGTAAAGTAAGCGCCGATGATCTGGGTGAGGTTGAGGCAACGCGTATGATCGCGGCAAAAGATCAAACCTTTTCAGGTCTAATCGTTAAGGCCACTAAAGATCATAAAGCCTTCTTAACTGAAGCAAAGTTAGACCACGACTTAGGTATCAGTTACTTAGAACTTAAGCTGCTCGATGATACGGGTAAGTTTAAATTGGCTTTTGATGTCGAAAATTTACGCCCGTTACCTTTACTCAAGTGGGATTGAAATATCTAAGTCAATCGAGTGCTCACACGAGTGCTTAAGATTGAGGAGCGCAACATACAGATGAAAATACTTTTAGTTGAAGATGATGCGACGACGATTGATTACATCGTCAAAGGATTTCTTGAGCAGGGCCACAATATCGAAACAGCGAGCGATGGCCATCAAGGCCTGTCACTTGCGACGAGTAGTCAGTACGATCTCGTGATCCTCGACCGCATGTTACCCCAGCTCGATGGCTTAAAATTATTGGCCGCCTTAAGGGCAACGGGCAATCAAACCCCAGTGCTGATTTTATCCGCTTTAGCGCACGTTGATGAGCGAGTGAAAGGCCTGCGCGCGGGCGGCGACGACTATATGACTAAGCCGTTTGCTTTCTCCGAGTTATTAGTTCGCGCTGAAAAACTGATGCACCGTGGGCAATCTGTGCCTGTGACAACTGATCTCGTTGTTGGTGGTTTGAAGATGGAGTTACTGACCCGTAATGTCACTTTAGACGGGCAGGAGTTGATGCTACAGCCGAAAGAGTTCCAGTTACTTAAGTATCTGATGGAACATGCTAATCAAGTTATTAGCCGCACCTTATTGTTCGAAGCAGTGTGGGATTATCACTTCGATCCGCGCACGAACGTCATCGATGTGCATATCGCAAAATTACGCCGTAAATTTGAAGAGTTAGGCCATGGCGAGCTTATCGAAACCGTGAGGGGAGCGGGTTATCGCTTACGACAAAGGCATTAAGCCTTACCAAAGCAGCGCCTGGCGCATCACAATCGTTTTTTCGACCTTAGTGATAGTGATCATCGGGGCGTTGCTATTTGCCCTTTATCGACAGTTGATTATTGAGCAGCAGTATCAAGTGACTCAATATTTAGAGTCAGAGACCCAACGTTATCAGCAACTTGCCCTAACGGTTGATCGCCGTAGTTTTGCCGCTCAAATCCGCGCCGCCGATCCACAAACGGCCCTGATCGCTTGGCGTAATAGCTACGATATGGTCGGTGCCTTGAGTTTTATGCCCGAAGGCATGCCCATGCTGCCGCAAACGCGGGATTTTCCTATCTTAACCGGTGGTCCAGATAAGCTGCATATTCTTACCGGCGGTCTGGTGATGACCCGCTACGGCCCAGTGTTGATTGCGACCCGTACCGATAACTTAGCGACGTTAATTGATAAGTTTATCAGTGCCGCCGCGACGGCTGTCATGCTTACCGTAGTGTTGACTTTAGCGCTCGGCTATCTGTTTTCTAAGGCGATTTTACGTCGATTAGTGCAATACAACCGCTTGAGTGAACAGATTGAACGCGGTCATTATGACACCCGCTTACCCTTGAGTTGGCGTCAGGATGAGTTCGATATGTTGGCGCTGCAGTTTAATAATGTGCTGGATATTCTTGAAAATAACCTGATGGCAGTGCGTGGTGCGACCGATAATATTGCCCATGATTTACGTACTCCACTGTCACATATCCGTATTGGTATTGAAGAGTTGGCGAGTAAGCCGAGCAATGAGATTAGCGAAGGTTGCGCCATTTTGACCGAGGAGCTCGATCATTGTTTAGCGACGTTTGATGCCATGTTATCGCTCACGCGTATCGAAGAAGGTCAGCAGACACTCGATTTGCAGGAGCTAAGCCTAGCGCAACTGTGTACTGACTTATTGGATATGGCCGATGCTGTGGCTGAATCTAACGAGCAAACCTTGAGTTTATCGCTGCTGGCTGACCATAAGGTTTTTGGGGACAAATACTTATTATTCCAAGCCTTATATAATCTTGTCGATAATGCGATGAAGTATTCTGGCCAAGGTGCGCGGATTGAGATTATTCAGTCAGGCCCACAAATTCAGATCCGCGATAATGGCCCTGGTATTCCAGACGAGAGTAAAGAAAGAGTGTTCGAACGTTTAGTGCGCCTCGACCCTAGCCGGCATTTACAGGGTACTGGTTTAGGATTATCTATGGTCAAAGCGATTCTCTCACGGCACAATGCCAAAATTAATCTCACGGATAATCATCCTGGCTTAGTCGTCACTATTCAGTTTTAAGCCGATGATCCGCATTACAACGCCGAGTACTCCATGTATCGAATCATAGCCGATAAGGCTGATTTTATTGTTATTTCCAAATCAGCCAAAGTGCATTTCCACAGTCAGGATGGGACTGCAGGCGTGGTGGCGCAGGCTGAGCAAGATTTAGGGATTAAGCTTTTTGCTGTTCATCGCCTCGATACACCCACGTCCGGTCTGTTGATTCTGGCTAAGAGTGCGGTCGCCGCCAAGCAATTTACTGAGCTGTTTACCGCCCATAAAGTGCAGAAATATTACCTCGCCCTCGCGAAAGGCAAGCCGAAGAAGAAGCAAGGCTGGGTGATTGGTGACATGGCAAAGTCGCGTCGTAGCATGTTTAAGTTACTGCGGACTAAAGAGAATCCAGCGATTACGCAGTTTTTCTCCTTGAGTGTTGGCGAGGGATTGCGTTTATATTTGCTTAAACCCCACTCAGGTAAAACCCATCAATTAAGAGTTGCCTTGGCGAGCTTAGGTGTACCCATTTTAGGGGATGATTTATATGGCGGAGAGGCCGCGGATCGGTGTTATCTGCATGCCTATTGTCTGCATTTTCGCTATGGTGATGACGTGACAGGTTGGCATGATTACGCTTATCGGGATTTGCCGACTCAAGGTGAGCATTTTGGTGCTGAAGGTGTCACTGAGGCGCTAGTTGCATGGCGTGAGCCCGATACTTTGGCTTGGCCGGCGAAAGGAGATTAATCTTTGCAGCGTTATGTTGCAAAAGCCTAGCAAGCTTGGCAAATACGGTCTCGGCCCTCAGATTTTGCGCGGTACATAGCTTGGTCTGCTTGAATGAGTAGTTTGTCAGGTTGGCATCCTTGATAAATCGTGGCGTAACCTAAACTGGCATGGATTTTAATCGTAACACCTTGCCAGATAAATGAATTGTCCTTAAGTACTTGATGCAATTTCTCGGCGACGACTCTGGCCGCGGGTGCATCAGTCGCGGGTAAAATCACCAGAAACTCCTCTCCACCGTGACGACATAGGGCGTCATTTTCTCGCAATACCGAGCCAAACAGTCTCGCCGCCGTCAACAGGGCGAGATCGCCCGCATCGTGCCCATATTGATCGTTGATATCTTTAAAATGATCAAGATCCAATAAAATCATACTGTAAGGTACTTTATCCCGCAGCCAGCGTTGATGGATATTGTTTAAAAACTTATGCATAGCACGGCGATTCCACAGGCCTGTGAGTTGGTCCCGCTCCGCTAACATGCGGATTTTACTGACAAGCCGAGTCATGGCATTACCTATCATCACGATATTGATCAATAGGGCCAGAAAGACATAGAACCAAAGCACAGGTATGGCTTCTTGCGTGTGCATGGCGATAAACATCGGACTTTCTTCGGGAGAAAGCAGGGCGATAAAGATACGAATGATAAAAATACCCACCATGGCGACTAAAGGCATGACCATAGCGATGGCAACTCGATTTCCCGTATCGCGTTTGATGGCAAGATAGTTATCTCGAGTTAACATGGCGAAAATGAGCGCGGCGCAGGCTGAGAATACGATGGCCAAAATGCGTTCGGAGCTGAAATTAGGTGGAACCAAGAGCATCACACCAGCGGTGAGTGCTAAAAGAATAAGATCCGATTTTACGCTGGGCTTGAGTCTAAAAAGCGCCTTTGTTCCCCAACGCGCTAGAATGAAGCCAAATAAAATCGCCATATCCGAGCAGAACCAAAAAAAGTAACTGGAGGCTTCGGTGCGTTGGCTGTTGAGTATGATGCCAAGGAGGACGAACAAGTTCGCCAGAGAAAAGCGCATACTGGCTTGAGTGGCAATTTTTAAAGGTTGTGCAATGAGTCCCCATGCGACGGCAGCCGTGCTAGTAAGCAGGCAAATAAACTTGATGAGTAATAAGGCTTGGGGATCAAATATCATTCTTTTACTTCATATTTTTCTTTAACTATAGATGCTTTTAGGGATTTTCGGTTGGAGTTTGCTGGATATCTTAGTCTACTCTGGACGGATAATGGGTTGAATATCCTTTTTCATTTTAGGGAATGGTAAGGGCCTTCATTTAGGCTGCTACTGGGATTATTTACGCCTTGCAAACTAAAAGAATTGCAAATTCTGAGTCTTCCTGCGAAGTTAGATCTTGTTGATTTGCCTACAATCTCCGTTTTGAGGATGTTCTGTTATGGATACAAATAAACTACTTTTAGTCATTATTGCGATTTTATTGCCCCCAGTTGCTGTATTTTTGAAGGCGGGAGCGGGTAAAGATCTGCTAATAAACATCGTGTTATGTTTACTGTTCTGGTTCCCTGGTTTATTACACGCACTCTGGGTCGTGACCAAGGCATAATTTGCTTTCTTCCACACAATAAAAAAGCGCAATGTAATTGCGCTTTTTTATGTTTCAAAATGGGCCTTTCACTTAGAAAGGTAAGGTATAGCCTATTGTTGCAGTACGCCCCATTCCTTTGAAATAACGATCATTTGTACCCATGGTTTGTGAGTAATAATTGAAATAATCTTTATTAAATAGATTTTGCAAACCTAGGCTCAGGGTGCCAGTGTAAAGCGGCATTGAGAAGGAAGCATCGACTGTCGTGTAGCCATCAAATTCCGCATACTTGTTGCCCGCCGCGTTTTTAAAATCGCGGTCCATGTAGTAATTGGCTTGAACGCGGGTCGACATTTCATTATCGAAGCTATGGGTCCAGAACAGGTTGATACGATTTGGCGAAATATTTGCACCATCGAGATCGGTATCGACTTGGCTATCACCATTTGAATCGTATTCCCCCTGCTGGAAGGCGATATTCATGCCGAGATCATCATTGCTGGTAATGTAGGCGGTGACATTGGCTTCAATACCATCGATCACACTCTTTTCGCGCTTCACGTCGTAGAAACCATCACTATTTAAGGCCAAACGTGAACCAAAATCAGTGGCGGAACGATAGTAAGCTAGCTTAGCGCTTAAGTATTTACCTTGGTAATCGGCGCCGACTTCAACGTTATCTGTGACTATCGGTGTGAGCGCCAGTGAGCCATCTATGCTGGGATTGTCGCCGGGGAAGCTTTTACCATCACGCAGAATTCGGCCGATATCCGGCATGCCAAAACCTTGGTTATAGCTGGTATAAACGCGAATGTCAGGAGTGATTTTATAAGAGATACCGACGTTAAATAAGGTTTCATCGAAGGTGGCTGAACCGCCCGCAATTTGCTTATTGCCTGCACCCCACAGGGTTTTGTAGTCATCGACACTTAACTCGGCATGTTCGTAACGAACACCGGTCGATAAGGTTAAATTTTCAATTAAGTCATAATCTAACTGCAAGTATGGCGCAACGTTGTCATAGGTACTTTCGGGAACCCATGAAAAGCCAGTTTTTACTAAGTCTTGCTCAGTGGTGTCGCGGAAAAGGTCGACACCGTAGGCTACATCAATTCCTGAGCCGGCAATATCCTTAGCGATCAAGGCGCTTTTTAAACCCCATTTAACCGAAGAGTTACGCGATTGCTCGTAGTACAAGCTTTCACCTTTACTGCCAACACCGCATTGGATGACTTGATCGCTGCCTTCGAAGGATGGATCGTAGAAGCTATCGAAACAGCCACCGCCATAAACTGCTTTAAAATCTTGATTAAAGAGTTGCAGGCTAAGTTGCTGGCCACCAATATTGGCGTGGGTGTAAGTCAAACTTGTGGTGGTCACTTGGTTGTTGGCGGCTTCCCATGGCTGAGTTTCTTTAACTGCACCTGTGGGTACACCATTGGGCTTGTCACCTGCAACGGGCATCCAATCGCCATTGTTGTCTGCATTGTAATGGTTAACCATTAATTCAAGGCGTGACTCATCGAAGTTATGACCAAGCTTGATGAAGAAGTCTTTACTCTGACTATCCATCGACTCGCCTTGAGTCGTGTCGACACCCACTACGTTATGATTGGCATCGTAATAGACGCCATTATTGCGGTAGCTAACCGAACCTATCATGTCGATAAATTCTGACTCGCCAGAAAACGCATAGCTAGCACCAAAGCTTAAGCCATTGGATTTCATTGAATCAGGCACAGTGACATCGAAACTCGCAACCTGTTCGCTGTCGCCTGTTGGCTTTTTAGTGATGTAGTTGATGATGCCGCCTTGGGCACCGAGACCATGCATTGCATTGGCGCCGTGAATGATTTCGATGCGTTCAATCATGGCAGGATCTATAGTTTGTCCCTCTCTACCACCACTGCGAAGTGGGTTCGATTGAGGCACGCCGTCGATCATAATCAATGGCGGACGACCACGCAGGGTTTCACCTGTGTTACTCATCTTCTGGCGGCTCGGTGAAAAGCTAGGCGCTAAGTTACCGATAATAGTCGATAAATCTTTAGTGGTGCGGAACTGTTCTTCTAATTGGGCGCGGTCGATGATAGTGACAGTATTGGGGATCGAGCTGGGAGATTTATCCATTCGACTCGCGGTGACAGTGATTTTTTCTATGTCTTTATTTTTGTTGTTTGGACTGTTGTCGGTGGCATCTTGGGCCGCAGCGGATTGGGTTAACGCTGCCAATACGGCTAAAGCAACAAACGAGGTTTTGAATGTCATATAACTTCCTGCTAAGGGCGAATGAGTTTGTTACACCGGCTCCCTTGGCATAGGTTAATATTCCATTAAATTGTATTGCAAATGATAACGATTTTTATTATTCGCGATTTTAGGGGAGGAATTACAGCTTGTCTAGTCACGCCATACAGGAAATTGCATGATTTGACGACAGTATGAATAAATTGCGACACAGCACTCGGTATCGAGAGGTTTTACTGTAAAGGCCATGCATATAGTGCGAGTTCATGTCGGTAAAGCATTACCTTTTTTGGCATTTGTCTTTGATTTAGGAGACCTATGTTTTAGTCGCAGGTTTGATTATTTGATTGGGCTACGCGTTTGCTTTAGTGCTTTCGATTGTCTGGCGCGTTGATGGAAGGCTATAATCGCGCCCCTTTATACCGTATCTCGCATTGGTACTCTGATGAACCGTAAAAAGAAGATTAATCAAACCTTGAAGAGCAAGGCAAAAAAGGCCAATGCCAAACTGCAATCTAGCAATAAACCTAAATATATTGCGAAGGCAGAGAGAGAAGCATTAGCTGCGGCTGTTGAGCATGAGACCCCATCAAAAACCGCAGAACCTCAGCTTGATATTGCACTGCCAATAAGCTGATTAAAGTAAGTTGTTAAGCCTATAGTGCAGTTAAATACTCGATAGGGTTTTGATAAAAGGCCTTTTTATAACCTTGGGTTGAAGTATCCATCAGCCAAGGTTTAGGTAATAAGCTCAAAATGGAATAGTGCAAATGGGGCGGTTTACCTTGTGCATTGCCCGTATCGCCGACAGTGCCCAAAGTGTCACCTTGGTAGGCAATCAATCCTGTGGCTGATTCAATTTGTGCTAAATGGGCAAAGTAATGAATTTGCCATTTAGGACCTAAACCAACCACTACATTTCCTCCTTTGAAGAAGTCACCTCGATACAAGATCAGCATAGGCGTTGGCGCAATCACTGCGGTGTTTTTGGCGGCGAAAATATCTATCCCCTTGTGAACGCCCGATGGACCCCAAGGTTCATACCAAAAGGTTTGGCTGTTCCAATCTTTACTGCTGGCACCTTTTACTGGGATCGCGGGTGACTCAGGGATCAGATAACCACCAAGTAGCAGTAACGTCAGTGCTAATCCAACATATTTCAATTTCATTTTTTATCCTGCATTAAGTGTTTGCGTACCTTAAGTTTTAATGAAACTCGCTAAATTCCCGCCAACTTTCAGGATATTGCAAGTGCTCGGCTTCTGAGAGTGATAGCCAATAGGGGCGCCAAAAATAGCTGCACCAAAAGTCGATATTACCTTGAAGACTGCCGAGAGTATCGGGATCGATATTGGGAAAGCTTTCCCATGGATTGGGCGGGGCGGATTTGAATCTGATTAATGCTTCTAGCAAGGGTTTGTCATTGGTCACTAAGGTTATGCACACACCCGCAAAATCGTCATATTGGTTCAGCAATACGCAGGTCGCTTGGGTTGGGTGTTCGATAAAACCGTTAAAGTTGACCGTTTGCTCGGGCAATGTGTTAAAGCCTGCCTGGCTAAGTAAAGTGTTTAAGGCCTCTTTCCCTTGGTAAGTCAGCAAGCAATGCAATTGATAAGCAAAAATATCTTCTCTGTTCATAGGTACAACGAGTGGATAGGTTTGTATGATTGGCAAGCTGATATTGGGCATCTGGGTTTGATGAAAAACAGTGCGTAACTCAGTTTGTGGCCTAGATTGCTTGAGGCTATCACTATTACGTGCAAGGCGTTGTTTAATCCAAGTTAATACTGACATTATTGTTATTTCTCAGTGAACCTTACTGGGGAATGGCGTATTTGCGGATTCTGCAATCGGGGATGCTGTGATTTCCGGAGCCTGCCATCTTAACCAACCTTTTACTCGAGGCGCATCAATATACCAGAGGCCGTTTTGTTGAATTAATGCCAACCGTTCGCGTGATGGGCCAAAGGGGCCGGGATTTTGTTGGGCAATTTCAATACTGCTATCGGTAACTGAGGCAATGATTGCAACGTGACCGTAAGGGTTAAATATCCATGGAGAAAACACGAGTAGATCATCCTGCATAGGTTTGGTCTGACTCGCATTAGTGTATTGCTGCATAGCGCGTTTTTCATTCCACATGCCATTGCTTAACTTGTTATCAAAAAAGTCTCTAGCATGGCCTAAAGCGTCAGGCATTTTATGCTGGTAGCGTTGGTAAAAGTAGCGCTTAACAAATTCAACACATTGATATTGAATGCCTAAGTTATAACCATCTATAGATAGGTTACGTCCTGAATGGGTATTAACTCCTCCGTTATAATAGATATTAACCCCGTTTAGAGTGTCGATGACTTCTCCTACTTGATGGTGGGAATTAAAGTTAATCCGAGTTATCAGACTGTAGGCACAGTATACGAGCCCCATCAGTATCGCGAAAAAAGCTAATAGAATGGATAAGCGTCTAATCATCTTTAGTACGGCAAGCTAAAAAGAGTTGTTGAGTAAGATACTTATCTCACTTTCGGGCTGCGTATTTTATGTTCTGAAGAATATGGGCGTCTAGGGTATGGGTTTTATATTGGCACAGGTTAATACTTTTGTGTGATCTAAGGCTATCTAAAACAAAGGCCGCATTAGCGGCCTTTGTTATTTTGGCGGTTAGAGTAAAGCGGTTGCGAGTAGATAACCGACAGCCGATGCTGTCGCTACACCGATAAAGCCTGGAATGATAAAGCTGTGGTTAATAATGAACTTACCTATTTTAGTCGTACCTGAACGGTCAAAGCCGATACAGGCCAGATCACTTGGATAGGTTGGTAGCACGAAATAACCGTAGCTTGCAGGGAGGAAGGCGATTAAGAGTTTTGGATCGACCCCTAAGGCGAGTCCCATAGGTGCGATTGCTGTGAGTGCTGCCGCTTGGCTATTAACAAGCTTAGAGATGAGAAACAGCACTAAGGCATAGGTCCAAGGCTGGCTTTGTACTACATGGGACAGGTTTTCCTGCAGTACATCCATATGGCTGATGAAGAAAGTATCGCTCATCCACGCCACACCAAATACTGAGAAAATTGCTACCATGCCCGCTTTAAAAACGGGACCGTTAGAGATGTTGGTCGGTTTGACTTTACAGGTCATCAGGATAAAAGCACCTGCAATTAACATCATCATCTGGATCACTAAGTTCATCGAGAGCAAGGTCGACTTACCTTTAACGTCAAAGGCGGGACGCAATTCACTAAATGAACCTAACAGTACCACAGCAGCGATAGCGGTGAAGAAAATCCCCGTTGCCCAGTAAGCTTCCTTCGGATATTTTTGATTTAACAGGGTTTCGCTCTTGTCATAGATAAAGGCTCTTTGGATTGGATCTTTAATGCGTTCTTGAAATTCTTCATCTTTATCTAAATCTTTACCACGACGCAGACTCCAAAGTGCAGCGGCCATGACACCGCAAAGCGATGCTGGCACTGACACCATTAAAATTTCGAGCAGATTGTAAGCGCGGCCTACACCCTGTTGTGATGCCAGAATCGACACCATAGACACCACTGCTACCGACACAGGCGAAGCGCAAATCGCCATTTGTGAAGCGACAGATGCCACCGCCATTGGGCGCTCTGGGCGAATATTTTTCTTCAGCGCGATATCGGAAATAATCGGGAACATGGTGTAAACCACATGGCCAGTACCGCAAAGGAAGGTCAGCGTCCACGTGGTCAGCGGCGCTAGAATCGTGATGTATTGTGGATGACGGCGCAGTAAGCGCTCGGCATACTGCATCATCACATCTAATCCACCCGCGGTTTGCAATACGGCTGCACAGCCAATGACTGCAAGTATGGTTAGCATAACTTGCACTGGCGGTTGTCCCGGCGCTAAACCGAAAACAAAAATCAGTAAAAATAAGCCAATACCGCTGATGAGGCCTAATCCCATGCCGCCGTAGCGGGTACCTAGCAGTAGGCAGCTAAGCACTACTATAAATTCCATTAAAATCATCCGATTTACCTCTGCGGAACTTACCGCTTAGCTATTAGTTGAGTGATGAGTGTCTTCAGGAACATTCTGCGGAGTAAAAGTGTTTGAAAAATTGCGCTGGCGCATGGTGTAAATAAAAAATGGCATTAGTTTTTTCGGAAATTTGACCTAACGCTAGAAACATGTGGCGATAAGTTGCATTCTGGTTACGAGTTTTACGGATTGGGCTAACGCTTTGAGCTCACTCCGTTTAAAAGAACGATAACAATACTCAAGGATAAGCCCGTGAAACCTGCCACCTTTAATACCGAAGCCTTTGATGATTGGATCCGCAGCCGCTTTGTGGAACTCAATTCCGAGCTAGAACAGCTTTACTACCAACAAACGGATCGGGCCAATGTGCTCGATATCGGCGCAGAAGCTAAGTTGGCGCTGGAGAGCGAAGGGCGAGAGTTGATTAAGACCTTGCTCGATGAGGGGAATACTGATGAAGGTTTCGACAGTGCCTTCGATTTACTCGGCAATGTGGGCTTGTATATGGCGGCCTGTCGGCGCCATGAAATTACCGAGCCCTCGCGGGAAACGACATCGCCATTAGCTGAGGCTTCTGCGCTCGCCATGCATATTGGCGCTTCAATAGGCGTCACGCCGCGCTTTGCCACCGCACATTTAACTACTCACAATCGTGCCCACAATGGCATTTATAAGCGCTTTACCGATCTGTCCGCTGAAAAGCTGTTTGTGGATTACAACACTAAGGGCATTTTGGCCTATAAACGCGCCGCCGATGCGCTATTGAAGATCCAGCCTTTGGGCATTTCCCATCCCATCAGTCACGATTTACTGCGAGTCGCGAAACAAGCATTACAGGATGTGATTGAGTCGAATACCCAATTATTTAATCGATTAGATACTGACCGTTTCTTTTACTGTGTTCGTCCTTACTACAAACCTTATCGGGTGGGCTCGGTCATTTATCGCGGCGCTAACGCCGGGGATTTTGCGGGGATTAATGTGATTGATTTAACGCTAGGTCTCTGTTTTGCAAACGAAGCTTCTTATTCGCAAATGCTGGTGGACAAGTTTTTATACATGATGCCAGAGGATCAGCAGATATTGCGCGAGTGCATGCGTCGGCCGAATTTGATGGATGACTTCCTGCAGGCAAAAGACTGCTCAACCCAAGATTGGTATCAAGAAAACTTGCGACTCTTCATCGAAGTCTGCGAATTACATGGCGAGACTGCGATTCAGCACCATAATGAGTTAGTGACTAAATATATTGCTGAGCCTTCGACAAGTATGGAGCAGCAGCATTTAGCTAAAGTCACCGCCAGTGGTCCGCCACTGCATGTGCTACTCGGCTCATTGGAGCGACTCAGAGACAGACGCGCCGCCGCTCAGCGCAGCGATATTCGGACTCGTTATTGTGATATTAAAAAACTAAAAGAGAGTTTGAGATAACACTATGTTTGAAGATTTTAAAAAGGACTTTTACCTAGCAGGTCCAGGATATCTATTAAACCATTCCGTTGGCCGGCCATTAAAATCGACCGAGCAGGTCTTTAAAGAAGCCTTTTTTGCGCCTTGGCAGGAGTCGGGGCGTGAACCTTGGGGCCAGTGGCTGGGTGTGATTGATGATTTTACCTTTGCTTTATCTAAGTTATTTAACGGCCACCAAAAGGATTTTTGCCCTCAGGTCAATCTTTCCAGTGCGCTGACTAAAATTGTCATGTCCCTCGACAGATTGAACCGCGAACACGCCGTTGTGTTAATGAGTGAGATTGATTTTCCCAGCATGGGTTTTGCCCTTAAAAAAGCGCTGCCTGCCAGTTGCGAAGTACGCTTTATTCCTAAAGGGCTCGATATCACCGACCCGAATGTGTGGGACGCGCATATCAGCCGCGATGTGGACCTGGTGTTTGTTAGTCATGCTTACTCGAATACGGGGCAGCAGGCGCCATTAGCTAATATTTTCACCATAGCCCGTGAGCGAGGTTGTTTGAGCTTAGTGGATGTAGCGCAATCGGCGGGGATTATTCCGCTGGATCTCGCGCGCCTACAACCCGATTTTTTAATCGGTTCGAGTGTGAAATGGCTCTGCGGCGGCCCTGGTGCTGCCTATCTTTGGGTTAATCCCGCCATATTGGAGAGTTGTCAGCCTAAAGATGTGGGTTGGTTTAGCCACGAGAATCCGTTCGAATTTGATATCCATGATTTTCGTTACCAGCATTCCGCACTGCGCTTTTGGGGAGGGACACCATCAATCGCGCCTTATGCCATTGCCACCCATAGCATTCATTATCTTGCTGGTTTAGGTACTCCGTTGCTGCGTAAATACAATCAGCAATTGATTGATGCTGTGGCACAAGAGCTCGACCATGAGTTTGTGTCGCCGCGGGATACTGAAAAGCGCAGCGGCACGCTTATTCTGCAGTTCGGTAAACAGCAGCATCAAATGATGACGGCATTGGCGAACGCGAATATTAGTGTTGACGCCCGCAGTATGGGGATCCGGATTTCTCCGCATATTTATAACAATATGGCCGATATCAAGCTGTTACTAGATGTGATTAAAGCAAATCGCTAACTTAAATGATTTAAAATGGCTTGCTAGGCTAGGTTGTACTACGTAATTACAACTAACAAGGCACAACACTCTGGGAGGTAAACCGCGACATGGTCGTTCCCGTATGCCGGCGTTAACTCACCGTCACACGGGCAACTTGAGGTTATTTATTGGGTGCGATCATGCTTAAATCTTATAGTCATAGCGGCAGACCATAGGTCGCGGGGTGTGGAGCTTGGGATCGCTGGGCGTGATCGCTAAATCTGCAGGTAGCATAACAGTATCGATGATCAACGCACTGCTCATATCAACGAGTGTCAGCGGGATGGTAAAGAGCAGCAAGGGCGGGGCCGCCAACGCGGAGATCATCATACACTCCTCGCCATTATCAACAGCCGTTTGCACACTTGAGAAAGAATGACCCCAAGTTGAATCTTCTCCCATCCTCGACGTTATCGTTGCACATCCCGTGAGAGAACAGCACACGACCAACCAAGTCAACCAACGCATAACCACTCCATTGTTTATATGTGAAAAACTGCATTGCTTCGGTATGATCTACTCACTTGATCAACTGAGAGCGTTAGTGATGTGGAACCAAATCTGGTTTCATTTGACGCCAACCTGTTCTGTTTCAACAGCTTGGCATTCTAACTATATGATTATATCTGTCAATTATTCATCAACAGAAACGAGATACAACCAAGCTCAATAACCTAGTTGTTATTCAAGCCATTTTAGCCAGAGCTGGTTGTAGGCAAACTGAAAGTGCATTATGTTTTTGATCTAAAATGGATGGCCGGATTTTTTGTTGATATTAGTAATACCAATAGGTCGCATATGTTAAATTGTATATATTGTGAACATGAAAAATTTGAATCAGGGAAAGGCTCAGAAGAGCACGCCATTTTGTCTTCGTTAGGTGGACGAAAGCTATCTAGAAACGTTTGCGGTGAACGTTGTAATAATAGGCTAGGCAAAGCTATTGATGACGGATTATCTTCTAGGCTTAGTATCATTTCGACTTTATTGAATATAAAAACTGGTCGTAATAAGGGGGCGCCAGTTCAACAAGGTATAGTTAAATTGGGGGACGAATCCTATAACCTGTTACCTACAGGGGAGATGATTAGAGGAAAAATCGAAAAGCAATGGAAAACAGAACTTGGGAAAACGAAGTTTCATATTGTGGCTAATACGGAAGAGCAAGCACTAAAAATTATTGAAGGTCAATTAAAGTCTCGTGGAAAATCTCTTGATGATATAGAAATGGGGACAGTAACCGAAGTTACTCAATATGGAGCTACAATTGATGGAATATTTTCATTTTGTGAAAACGATCTAAGATCAGTAGCCAAAATGGCATTAACAATGTTAGCTACTAAGGTATCACCTTCAAGGTTGCGTGGCTCTGAGTTTACTGATGTTATTAATTAACCTGAGATCGGTTTAACAAGCCATAACTGTAATAGCATTAAACTCTGCGTTAGTGAGGTTCAGTTGTGGCTTATTGTCTTTCAATTGATAGGCGATGAGTCCGGCAATCATATTTAGCATAAAACCATGCACGCTGCGGTGTCTAGAGTGTTCTATTTGAGAGATATTTTTTAACTGGTCGTTGATGGTTTCTATGATGAAACGTCTCGACAGCATCGCTCTATCCCACAACAACA
>NZ_JAKKRK010000022.1:0-74259 GCF_025654545.1 Shewanella sp. SM20
CCCCCTCGACTGGGCAGATCCCTAGGCATTACTCACCCGTCCGCCGCTCGCCGCCTCAGGAGTAAACTCCCTTGCGCTGCCGCTCGACTTGCATGTGTTAGGCCTGCCGCCAGCGTTCAATCTGAGCCATGATCAAACTCTTCAATTAAAGTTTTGTTGCTTCCGTCTTGCGACTTCAGCGGCTCAATGAATTCTGATTTTTTGTTTCTAACTAAAGAAACAAACTGTACATATTRCTATGAACACTCATTGTTACATTGATTTAAATTTTTGACTGCCAACCCGAAGGTTAAGCAGTTTCGATTAACTCAACACCTGTGAGTGTCCACACAGATTTCTTGTTTTATCTTGTTAAAGAGCAACTCAATATTCGTAAGAGAACTTGAGTACCACACTGAGCGCCGAACGCTTCCAGTTGGCTAGGGCTGCGTATTCTACGCATTTCCCGTTTCGCGTCAAGGAGTATTTTACAACTTCTTGCTGCGCTTGAATTAAGTGCTTAAAAGCGACTCAATTCAACTTAACTCGTCAGCTGGCTTTCGCTGTCTGCCGTGTCAGTGGATGCGCATTATAGGGAGCAGGAGATTTTGTGCAAGGGCTTTTTGTAGGAAAATAACGATTAATGGTTTAGACGTTTACTTATCAAACGATACGTATAAAAAAGGGGCTAAAAAGCCCCTTTATCTCGATTAAGTCTGGCAATCTATATGAGTCACGCTCAGCTAGATCATCATAAATACTGTTATCTATGGACTAAAGAAACGAGATTCTTGCTCAACTTCGACTTCTTCACCGTCGATATGAGTTTTCACTTTTATCTCGATATTAGTAACTGAACGAGACAGCTCAACCGGATCGATACCCACACTAATAGGGAGAGTTAACACTTCACCACCCGCAATAGTGACCGAAGTTGGACCGTACCATTTATAGTTGTCTAATCCTTCGACACTCATAGTGTATTCGTGGGATTGCTCTGTCTTATTAAGAATCTTCAAGGTGAAGGTGTTTTCAATCAAACCTTGATTGTTCTCTCTATAGAGCTGGTTGCGGTCACGAATGATGTCCATACGCACAGGCGCTATGGTCGCACTGGAGTATATAAAGACTAATATCATCGCTACCAGTACCACGCCATAACCGACAAGTTTAGGTCGCAGCACTTTTTGCTTAATTCCTTCTAACTTGTTCTCGGTGGTATAACTGATAAGCCCTTTCTCATAACCCATACGATCCATGGTTTGATCGCAGGCATCGATACAAGCGCCGCAGTTAATACACTCATATTGCAGACCATTACGAATGTCGATTCCCGTAGGACATACCTGCACACACAAGTCACAGTCGATACAGTCACCAAGCCCTAGCTCTTTAGGGTCATCTTTGCGTGAGCGCGGACCACGGGTCTCACCACGTTTAGTATCGTAACCCACGATAAAAGTATTCTTATCGAACATGGCCGCTTGGAAACGAGCATAAGGGCACATGTGGATACACATGATTTCACGCATCCAACCCGCATTGCCGTATGTTGCAAGTGTAAAGAACACGACCCAGAAGTAGATACCGCCAGAAGCATTAAGCGTAAATACGTCGACATAGACTTCACGACTTGGCACAAAATAGGACACAAAGGTCATAGCCGTCATCAGTGAGAGCAATAGCCAGGCCGTATGTTTTGCCGTTTTACGCCAGAGTTTGTCAAAGCTCCATGGCATTTGATCTAACTTAATGCGTTTATTGCGTGCGCCTTCAAGTTTTTCCTCGAACCAGATGAACATAAAGGTCCATACTGTTTGGGGGCAAGTGTATCCACACCAAACACGGCCAAGATAGGTGGTCACAAAAAACAGAGCGAAGGCAGCGATCATAAACAACGCTGCAAGCAAGGTGAGATCCTGCGGCCAAATCGTTAAACCGAAGACGTGAAACTTTTGTTCGCCCAAGTTAAACCATACGGCTTGACGGTCGCCCCAAGGGATCCAAGGTAAAAGCAGGAAAAATAACATGGCGATCCAGCCCATGCGGCGACGTACGCTACTCCACAAACCGTCTATGGCTCGGACATAAATCCGATTACGAGGATTAAAGCGATCGGCTTTACTCGCATCTGGCTGGTGAATCTTAATTCGATTGGTTTTCGAATAGTCCTTGTTATTAGATTCTGAGTTCATCGTTACAGCCTTTTACTGCTTTAATATTGGACGAAAACTAGCTTATTATACCCATATTCTTAATGGTTATTCACTTATGTTGGACTAAAAGATGAAAGGTTGGATCATATTGGTGCTACTCGCGGGTGCTTTATATTACTTATACACAGAAACAGATAAATTAGATGTTCCTATTGCAAAGACTGAGGCTATGATCAAAGAAATAGAGAATAAAGTTGACTCTATGACAGGAACAAAAATTATTAAAATCGACCATAAACTGACTAAGGTAAGAACCGACATCATAGAACGTTTATCCACATTAGAACTCGAAGCCTTCAATCAAATTCCAATGACTCCCGAGTCTATTGCCGACTTTAAGGCTAACTATTGCGGTACTATGGCACCTCAACATCCAGTGTTTAGCAAAGATAATCAGCTTTATCTATGTGATCACCTTTAATCATTACAGACTCATAGGCAAACGGGATTTTGCTATATAGCGCTAAGGTTTAGATTTAGGTGATTGACCTTATATATGATTCCGCCTAGCCTTTGAGGCATTACAGCATAAAGGCCTATGAATCATGACCCAACAAGTATCAGATATTTTTGATCCCACCTTATGGGATGAAGTCAGTGGATTTCATTTCGACGATATTACTTACCACAGAGCCAAAGCGCACGGCACAGTACGCATTGCCATTAATCGCCCAGAGTGCCGCAACGCCTTCCGACCTAAAACCGTTGATGAGTTATTTATCGCACTCGACCATGCACGCCAATGGTCTGATGTAGGTTGCGTACTGCTTACGGGTAACGGTCCTTCGGCAAAAGATGGTGGCTGGGCGTTCTGTTCGGGTGGCGATCAACGTATTCGCGGCAAAGATGGCTATAAATATGAAGGCGCTGAAGAAGGCAAAGCCGATCAAGCCAGAATGGGCCGCTTACATATATTAGAAGTACAACGCCTTATCCGCTTTATGCCTAAAGTGGTCATCGCCGTTGTGCCGGGCTGGGCGGTGGGTGGCGGCCATAGTTTACACGTAGTGTGCGACTTAACCTTAGCCTCGAAAGAACACGCAATATTTAAACAAACCGATCCCGATGTTGCGAGCTTCGACTCAGGTTATGGCAGTGCTTATCTCGCCAAGATGATAGGTCAAAAACGTGCCCGCGAAATCTTCTTCTGCGGATTTAACTACAGCGCTGATGAAGCCTTCAACATGGGTATGGTTAATAAATCCGTTCCCCATGCAGAGCTAGAAACCGAAGCATTAATGTGGGCGAAAGAGATTAACTCTAAATCACCTACGGCTATGCGTATGCTTAAATACGGCTTCAACATGACTGATGATGGTATGGTCGGTCAGCAATTATTTGCCGGTGAAGCGACACGTTTAGCCTATGCGAGCGCCGAAGCACAGGAAGGACGCGATGCCTTCCTCGAAAAACGCGATCAAGATTTTTCAGCCTTCCCTTGGCACTACTAATTTTAGAATCGTATTAATTTACGTTTAAATGCTCAAAGCCCTCCATCGTGAGGGCTTTATGTTTTTTACAACGGATAAATAGATAAAACCGTTTAAACTAATCTGAAAACACAGCTTTTAATTTTAATGAGAATTGTTATCATCTAAGTATTCCCGCTGGGAGCCCATTTAGAGGACAAGATCATGACTAAGACACTTACTTTTGCCGTACTGCATTTTAGCGTCGCTTTTACCGTAACCTATTTATTAACCGGCAGTGTGATCGTCGGTGGCGCAGTGGCCTTAGTTGAACCTGCGATTAACACTGTGGTGTTTTACTTCCATGACAAAGTGTGGAAACGCATTGAGGCAAAAAAGCAGCACGAGCTAGATGCCATTCCAGCATAGAAAGCTAAGCCACCAGCATTTGCTATTGCTGTAAGTTAATTGTCATTTTGTCGTGAATCTAAATGAAAAAACCGCCAATAAAGGCGGTTTTCATTTAAATATCTCTATTTATTCTACTGTTACAGATTTTGCCAAGTTACGTGGTTGATCCACATCAGTACCTTTGATTAATGCAACATGGTACGACAATAGCTGTAAAGGAATAGTGTAGATCAGTGGCGCCATAAAGATGTCACAGTGTGGCACAGGGATCACTTTCATCGTGTCATCCGACTCAAACTCGGCATCCACATCGGCAAACACATACATTAAGCCGCCACGGGCACGCACTTCTTCAACATTCGATTTCAGTTTTTCGAGCAATTCATTGTTTGGCGCAACGACAATCACTGGCATATCGGCATCGATAAGCGCCAGTGGGCCGTGTTTTAATTCGCCAGAGGCATAAGCTTCAGCATGAATATAAGAAATCTCTTTCAGCTTTAACGCGCCTTCCATCGCAATCGGGTATTGATCGCCACGGCCAAGGAATAACGCATGGTGTTTATCGGCAAAATCTTCAGCCAGTTCAGCAATCGCAGCATCTAAACCTAAAGCTTGTTCCACTTTTGCTGGCATAGATTGTAGGCTTTGAGTAATTTGAGCCTGCATTTGATCAGACATACCATTGTGGCGACCGATCACCGCAGTCAACATTAACAAGCCAGCAAGTTGTACTGTGAAAGCTTTAGTCGATGCCACACCAATCTCGGCGCCCGCTTTCATCATGTAAGCCATGTCAGATTCGCGAACCAGTGATGAACCTGGCGCATTACAAATCGTCAACGTGGCTTTGTAACCCATTTCTTTCGCTAAACGCATGGCCGCTAAAGTATCGGCAGTTTCACCCGATTGTGAAATCGTCACCAACAGGCTATTTGGGAATAAGTGCGACTTGCGATAACGGAATTCAGAGGCAATTTCGACGTTACAAGACACGCCAGCCCAATCTTCTAACCAGTAACGTGCCGCCATGCCCGCATGGTAACTAGTACCACAGGCGATGATTTGCACATGTTTGATATCTTTTAAAAACTCAGCAGCGTTATCACCAAAAGCCGTGTCTAGCACTTGCTTATTAGCAATACGACCTTCAATTGTGCGCGTCAGTGCCAATGGCTGCTCGTAAATTTCTTTAAGCATATAGTGGCGATATTCGCCTTTGTCACCGGCATCGTGGGTAATTTCAGATTCTTTGACTTCACGCTCAACGGCATTACCGTTTAAGTCGAAAATACTCACGCTGCGACGGGTCACTTCGGCCACATCACCTTCTTCTAGGAAAGCAAATGAGCGAGTGACGGGTAATAAGGCGAGTTGATCTGAAGCGACAAAGTTTTCACCTAGACCAAAACCAATCACCAATGGACTACCAGAGCGAGCAACAACCATACGTTCACTATCACGACGGTCAATAACGACTGTGCCATAGGCGCCTTCGAGTTGTTTAACTGTGGCTTGTACAGCACCAAGTAGAGTGTTATGGGTTTTCAGCTCATGGTGCACTAAGTGACAAATCACTTCGGTATCGGTATCTGAACTAAAGTTGTAACCTAAACCTTTAAGCATTTCGCGCAGTTTATTGTGGTTTTCGATAATACCGTTGTGCACCACGGCAATATCACCTTCCGATAAATGCGGATGAGCATTACGCTCACTCGGCTCACCGTGAGTCGCCCAACGAGTGTGCGCGATACCGGTTCCGCCTGCTAATGGGTCAGTTTCAAGCGCAGCCGACAACTCTTGTACTTTGCCAACGCGGCGCGTACGGTTGAGTTCACCATTGTGAATAACGGCAACGCCTGCAGAGTCATATCCGCGATATTCTAAACGGCGTAAGCCTTCTACCAGAATTTCAGCCACATCCCTTTGCGCCACGGCGCCTACGATTCCACACATAGTCTTTACCTATAAATTAAAATGAAGTTGTTAAGCAATTTTGTCTATTGAGCATAGGGCGCTAGCATGACTCGCACGCCCTGATCTGAAATTTGTTTGAGCGCACTCTCGTCGATACGTGAGTCGGTGACCAACACACTGACCTTGGCCCACGGTAACTCTAAGTTAGGGATCCGCTTGCCAATTTTGTCTGAATCGACCATAACGATCACTTCGCGGGAAACTTCGGCCATCACTTTGCTTAGACCTGTTAACTCGTTAAAGGTGGTGGTCCCGCGTTCAAGATCGATACCATCGGCACCGATAAACAGTTGGTCGAAATTATATGAACGCAACACTTGCTCGGCGACTTGACCTTGAAAGGATTCAGAATGCGGGTCCCAAGTGCCACCGGTCATCAATAAGGTGGGCTCGTTTTCGAGTTCATGGATGGCATTAGCAAGGTGCAGGGCATTCGTCATGACTACCAGCCCACGTTTATCGTTCAGCTGTTCAATCAAGCCTGACGTCGTAGTGCCACTATCGATAATAATGCGATTGTGATCTTTAATCAGCTGCGCGGCGGTTTTCGCAATAGAAAGTTTATTAGGCGCTATCTTGGCAGAGAACTGTTGAGTGACTTCGTCTGGAATCGCCACGGCGCCACCGTAACGGCGCAATAATAAACCCGTTTTCTCAAGCGCGGCGAGATCCTTACGAATCGTCACTTCTGAGGTTTCAAAACGTAACGACAGTTCATCAACGCTCACTTCACCCTGTTCGTTCAATATGGTGATTATGCTGTGGCGACGCTGCTGTGTGTTTCGTTTATTCATAAAACCTTTCAGTTAAGTTTCGATTCGAAAGGTGCATTATAGTGAAACGAAACTTTTTTGCTAGTCATACGAAGCACTCTTTCGCATGATCGCGAATCATTTTAATTAATTTAAAATTGTGAACTTAAAAACCAACCAATAAAAAAGCAGTTTATCCTTTAGGGATGAACTGCTTTTAATGGATTTAAAACGTTATGAATTTTAGAACTTAGCTTCAACAGCAACACTGAAGTTACGATCTTGACCTATAGTCACCATCTTATCGCTGCCACCGTCTAAATATTCAGTATCGAAGAGGTTTCTGACGTTGGCACGTATGCTGACATCTTTACCCATGATATCCATAGTGTAAGCCGCACCTACATCAAAACGTACGTAACCATCTTTGGTGATGGTGTTATCAGCATCAGCAAAACGTTCACCCACATAAATAGCACCAAAGTTCATCGCAAAGTTGTCTGTCACTTCGTAACGGGTCCAGATATTGGCCGACCATTCAGGTGCATCAATAGGAGTTTTACCATCTAAGTTCTTGCCACCGATTTTGCCTGCACCGGTATTATATTCAGCATCTAAATACATCATAGAAGAAGTCATAAACCAGCTATCACCTAACTGGCCTTGGGCGCCAACTTCAAAGCCGCGATGATGCTGCTCACCACCTTGGGTAGTGATCGTTTTATCTCCTTCATTCGTTAATGGGATGTCTTGTACTGTGGTGACATTAGAAACCGTAATATCAAAAAGGGCTGCTGTTAGCAGTAGGCTATCATTAAATAACTCCCATTTAGTCCCTAGTTCATATTGAGTACCGTACTCAGGTTTCAGGTTATCTCCATGATTGACATCTTCAGAACTGGTTACCGAGCCTTGTGGTGTAAAGCTTTTTGAATAATTAACGTAAATGCTACCATTAGCCATTGGCGAGTAAATTACCCCAAACTTAGGCGACACGGCATAGCTGTTTTCACCTTCTCCGTCTTTCTTCTGTTCGTCGTAACGCACACCAGCAAGCAATTTCCATTGCTCATTAAGCGTCATCAAATCCTGTAAATAGAAACCGTAATACTTGTATTCGCTTGGGTTGCTTAGCTTACCTTGGTGATAATCAAGATCTTGCTGAATAATTGGTTGCCCAGGAATTACGGGCTGACTTTTGCCTTTCTGAATTTGCTGCTGATAGAAATAGTCTAAATAGTTAGCTCCAATAAGGAATTGATGCTCCATTCCTGCCAAAGAAAATTCACCCGTGAAATCGACATAGGCCGTTTTATGCTGCCAATCGTCATAACGATCAAACGGGTTTATGGTGTAACCATCTTTGTATGGATCTTCAGAGCCTTTATTTAAGCTTGGCGCAGAGTCTAAACGTTGGCGATTAAACTGCTGATCGTTATAACCAACTTTGACTTTCCAATCATCACTCATCTGCCAAGTTAGATCGGCACCTAAGTTAGAGACTGTGTTATCGGTAAAGGCCCAAGGTGCATCCCATACGGTTTTACGTTCGCCGATAACATTACCTTGTTTATCTAACCACCCACCCGCATCAATGCCCGCTTTATCTTGGGTATGATCGTACTTAACCGATAACAGAACATCATCACTGACATCAAATTCTAAGTTTAAGTAGCCCAACCAACGGTCACGCTCTTGGTTCTCATCGTTAGCGGAATACTCACGCCAGTATTTTGTGTCTTGCTTCACTAACACGCCGCGGTAACGAAGACTCTGAGCATCATTTAAGCTGCCGCCCGCATCTAGCTGAGCACGGGTCGAACCAAAACCATCAGTATCAAAACCTAAATCGAGCATTGAATCATAGGTCGGTTTCTTAGTGACCATATTCACTAAACCACCAGGGCCAGATTGGCCGTACAACATGCTCGAAGGACCTTTCAATACTTCGACTTGCTGTAAAGTTTCAATTGGTTGTACGTAGTGAGACCATTGTTGATGGCCATTGATAAGATAACCATTACCCGAATCGAGCTCGAAGCCGCGGATACTGAAGACTTGACGGTTCCAGCGTGTGGTTCCCGCTGTCACACTCGAATCATTAACTAATACTTCCGCTAGATTGGTTGCCAACTGTTCATCAGTCACAAAATCAGGGATAACATTAACTGACTGTGGAGTATCCATTAAGTCGATATCGCCACGCATGGCACCCGATGCACTACCGACTTTATAGTCGTTAAAAGTACGGCCAGTCACATTGATGCGCTCAATATTTTTATCGCTCGCCACTTCTGCAATAACCGGCATAGCCATTAATGCCGAGCCTACAGCTAAACCTATAACTGAATATTTAAATACCATTGCCAACACCTCAAATAGACCTTTCGTCTTAGAATTGCAGGCAATATAAATGAGAAGTGTTTTTATTTTCTCTTCTTTACTAAAATTTACAATTGAGTGTGATAGTGATCAAATTAACTTAAAAACCAACAATTTGCCCATACCACAAAAACATGAAGAAAATCTTAATTATTAAGCATTACTTAATAAAATGGCTTTTTAGTGCAACACATTGAACACAATAAAGATAAAAGCGGCACATGGCCGCTTTTTTGACATTAAGTTGAGTTTTAAAACTTACTTTTTAATTTTCACTGGACGTTGCCAACCAGTGAGGTGTTTTTGTTTAACACGAGTGATCACTAACTCATTCTCACCTACATCACGGGTAATCGTTGAACCGGCCCCTAAAGTTGCCCCTTTACCTATGGTCACTGGAGCCACCAACTGAGTGTCAGAGCCGACAAAGACGTTATCTTCGATAACAGTAAGATGCTTATTCGCGCCATCATAGTTGCAGGTAATAGTACCAGCACCAATGTTGACGCCATCACCAATGATGGCATCGCCTAAATAGGCTAAGTGCCCTGCTTTTGATCCCACGCCAATCACCGCTTTTTTCACTTCAACAAAGTTGCCTATATGTGCATCTTGCTTAAGCTCTGCGCCGGGACGTAAACGGGCAAATGGGCCGGCACTGGCAGCAACGCCAAGCGTAGCACCTTCTATAATAGAGTAAGGCTTGATCTCAGCATCATCGGCAATCTCGCAATCAATTAAAATCGCGC
The DNA here is from genome assembly GCF_025654545.1 of Shewanella sp. SM20. Taxonomy (NCBI): domain Bacteria; kingdom Pseudomonadati; phylum Pseudomonadota; class Gammaproteobacteria; order Alteromonadales; family Shewanellaceae; genus Shewanella; species Shewanella sp. SM20. The sequence goes on from NZ_JAKKRK010000022.1 coordinate 9,876, forward strand.
CTGCGCCAATAGTGACATTATTACCCAAGGTCACTTTGCCTTCGAATATCACATTAATATCGATCATCACATCCATACCAACAGTGACTTCACCACGGATATCGATACGGCTTGGGTCGCGAAGGTTCGCCCCCGCCAACATGAGCTTTTCGGCTTCACGAGCTTGGTAAGCACGTTCAAGTTGCGCTAATTGCATGCGATTATTGGCGCCTTCCACTTCAATGGCCGATTGTGGCTGAGCAGTATCAATAGCAACGCCATCAGCGTGCGCCATAGCAATAATATCCGTTAGATAATATTCACCTTGAGCATTATTGTTCGATAAACGGCTCAACCAAGTTTTAAGTTGTTTACCCGGAACCGCCATGATGCCGGTGTTAATTTCGTTGATCAGCAACTGTTCTGCAGTCGCATCTTTTTGCTCAATAATTCCAATGACTTTTCCTTGCTCACGGACAATACGGCCATAACCCATAGGATTCGCTAAATTCACTGTTAAAATAGCAACGCCATTTTCAGGACGGGCGGCGAGTAAGGCTTCGAGAGTTGATGTCTGGATCAACGGCACATCGCCATAAAGAATAAGTACTGTATCGCTGTCGGCGATATGTGGGCTAGCCTGTGCAACCGCATGACCTGTGCCTAATTGCTCGGCTTGCAATACCCAGTTAAGTTGTTGCTCACCCAAACAGGCTTGTAGCTTGTCAGCGCCATAACCATAGACTAACTGAATAGAGTCACTGCCAACTTTATTAGCGGTATCGATGACATGTTGCACCATGCTCTTATGGGCGATGGGATGTAATACCTTAGGAAGATCAGAGCGCATCCGTGTTCCCTTGCCAGCCGCTAAGATCACTACATTTAATGCCATTACCATATCCTTGAACAAATACCCAAGAGGGTGAAAAATTACGGTCGTATACCAATCACATTAAATATCTAATCAGTTCAGAGCCTCACAGGCATCTCAATCCAAGGCGCATTGACGCAGAAATGGTTATTCCCTTTTAAGTCAATGCAACACGGGAGTGGGATGCCTGTGAGGCTCCCAAAGGGCGGGTTTCAACGCGCTTCATACTGCGTTCAAGGCTTTCGACAGAGCACCACTATGCCTTCAAGCCTTCGCCTTGTCTAAAGCGCGTTGAACTCCCGCTGAATGAACAGATATTTAATACGATTGGTATTAGTGGCGCAATTTTAACGGAAAGCACATCGAAAAGCGAAGTAGATAGCGATGCTAATCAATCAAAGACATGCAAGAATGCCAATCTATCCCATTTTTAGACACAAAAAAGGCGACCCTATGGTCGCCTTTTTTCACAAACAATAACCTTATCTGGCAATGTTTTTCTTGATGGTTTCAACAACACGTAATTGAGCCATAGCCTTAGCTAACTCAACCATAGCCGCGTCATAATTGAAGTCAGCGCCAGCAGTTGCCATATGGGCTTCTGCACGACGCTTAGCTTCTAATGCCGCTTGCTCATCAATATCTTTGGCACGCATAACCACATCAGCCAATACGGAGACAGAAGAAGGCTGCACTTCCAGAATACCACCTGAAAGGTAAAACACTTCTTCACTGCCGTCTTGCTTGACGATGCGCGCCATGCCAGGTTTGATATAACTAAGCAAAGGAGCGTGGCCATGCATTATGCCCAACTCACCTTCAGAACCAGTCACTTGCAGCGAAGCTACGCGACCAGAGAAGATTTTGCTCTCTGCGCTTACAATATCAAGATGTACTGTCATGGCTGCCATCCCGTTCTCCTTAAAAAACTAAGTATTACTACCTAGTTATTTCTTTTTGTTCGCTTTCTCGATAACTTCATCGATTGAGCCAACCATGTAGAACGCTTGTTCTGGCAGGTGATCAAACTCACCGTTCAAAATACCCTTAAAGCCACGGATAGTGTCTTTCAGAGAAACGTACTTACCAGGAGATCCAGTAAAGACTTCTGCTACGAAGAAAGGCTGAGATAAGAAACGCTCAATCTTACGAGCACGGAATACGACAGTCTTGTCTTCATCAGACAATTCATCCATACCCAGAATCGCAATAATGTCTTTCAGCTCTTTGTAACGTTGCAGTACAGTTTGCACGCCGTTAGCAACGTCATAATGCTCTTGGCCAACAACCAATGGATCTAATTGACGTGAAGTCGAATCCAATGGGTCAACCGCAGGGTAAATACCCAGAGAAGCAATTTGACGTGACAGTACAACAGTCGCATCTAAGTGAGCGAAGGTTGTTGCTGGTGACGGATCGGTCAAGTCATCCGCAGGTACGTATACCGCTTGTACAGAGGTAATAGAACCCGTCTTAGTTGAAGTGATACGCTCTTGCAGAACGCCCATCTCTTCAGCCAATGTTGGTTGATAACCTACCGCAGAAGGCATACGACCTAACAGTGCAGATACTTCAGTACCGGCTAAGGTATAACGATAGATGTTGTCAACGAACAACAGTACGTCACGACCTTCGTCACGGAACTTCTCTGCCATAGTCAGACCAGACAGTGCAACACGCAAACGGTTACCTGGAGGCTCGTTCATCTGACCATAAACCATGGCCACTTTGTCGAGAACGCCAGAATCTTTCATCTCGTAGTAGAAGTCGTTACCTTCACGAGTACGTTCACCTACACCGGCGAATACAGAAAGACCCGAGTGGGCTTTAGCGATGTTGTTAATCAGTTCCATCATGTTAACTGTTTTACCAACACCCGCACCACCGAACAAACCGACTTTACCGCCCTTAGCGAATGGACAAACAAGGTCGATAACCTTGATGCCAGTCTCTAACAGTTCAGTAGAGCTTGATTGATCTTCGTATGAAGGAGCTGTACGGTGAATAACATAACGCTCTTCTTCACCGATTGGACCCGCTTCATCAATAGGCTCGCCTAATACGTTCATGATACGGCCAAGAGTGGCGGTACCAACTGGAACAGTAATAGGTGAACCTGAGTTTACTACTTCAAGACCACGACGCAGACCGTCAGAAGAACCCATAGCGATGGTACGAACTACACCACCACCTAGCTGTTGCTGAACTTCCAGCACCAAACCATTACACGGGCCTTCACCTACGATTTTCAGAGCGTCATATACTTGAGGTACGGCATCTTGTGGGAACTCTACGTCCACAACCGCGCCAATCACTTGGACAACAGTACCTGTGCTCATGATTAATCCTCTAAAACTTGTATTCGTTACCTAACCTAAACCGCAGAGGCACCAGAAACAATTTCCGACAGTTCCTGCGTAATAGCAGCCTGACGGGCCTTGTTATAGACCAGTTGCAAGTCGTTGATAAGCTCACCCGCGTTGTCTGTTGCCGACTTCATTGCCACCATACGGGCAGCTTGTTCAGAGGCAATGTTTTCAACAACACCTTGGTAAACCTGAGATTCTACATAACGGACCAATAAAGTATCCAAAAGTGCTTTTGGATCTGGCTCGTAGATATAATCCCAACGATGAGCAGTTTCATCATCTTCTGATTTAGGCAAAGGTAGCAGCTGCTCGATCACAGGAGTCTGCGTCATAGTATTCACAAATTTGTTAAATACCACGTACAGACGATCCAGCTTGCCTTCGTTGTAAGCTTCTAGCATGACACCGACTGTCCCGATCAAGTCAGCGAGCTTTGGAGCATCGCCTAAACCTGAAGCGTGAGCAGACACTTGTCCACCGAAGTTTTTGAAAAACTGCACACTACGTGCACCGATAGGGCAAAATTCAAATTCTGCACCTTGGGCTTTCCAGCTTTTCACGTCTGCAATAACCTTTTTGAAAAGGTTAACGTTCAGACCACCACAAAGGCCACGGTCGGTTGCTACAACAATGTAACCAACCCGCTTAGCCTCTCTCACCTCCAAATAGGGGTGTTTATACTCGAGAGAACCTTGCGCGACGTGACCGATCACCTTACGCATGCTTTCCGCATATGGACGGCTCGCAGCCATGCGTTCCTGCGCTCTGCGCATTTTGCTGGCTGCCACCATTTCCATGGCGGACGTGATCTTCTGAGTGTTTTTCACACTCGCGATCTTGGTTTTAATCTCTTTAGCGCCGGCCATCTCTACTCTCCAATCTGGACCTGAGGTGTCTTAAGACACCTCTATCATTGTTACCAGGTTTGGGTTGCTACGAACTTGTCGAGGCCAGCTTTTAATTCAGCTTCGATATCAGCGCTATAATCGCCAGTTTCGTTGATAAGCTTCATTAAAGGAGCATGCTCGCTGTTCATGAACGAGAGCAGAGCTGCTTCGAAATTACCGACCTTATTCAGCTCAACACTCTTCAGGTAACCTTTTTCAGCTGAGAAAATAGACACAGCTTGAGCGGCTACGCTCATAGGAGCATATTGCTTTTGCTTCATCAGTTCGGTAACACGCACACCATGCTCAAGCTGAGCACGTGTTGCATCGTCAAGATCAGATGCAAATTGCGAGAACGCAGCAAGCTCACGATACTGTGCTAGTGCGGTACGAATACCACCAGACAGTTTCTTGATGATCTTAGTCTGAGCCGCACCACCAACACGAGAAACAGAAATACCTGGGTTAACCGCTGGACGTAGGCCAGAGTTAAACAGATCGGTCTCAAGGAAGATCTGACCATCGGTAATAGAAATTACGTTGGTCGGTACGAATGCAGAAACGTCACCCGCTTGCGTTTCAATAATCGGCAGCGCGGTTAAAGAACCAGTTTTGCCAGTTACTGCACCTTTAGTGAACTTCTCTACATAAATCGCGTTAACGCGTGATGCACGCTCTAATAAACGTGAGTGTAGATAGAATACGTCACCTGGGTAAGCTTCACGGCCTGGTGGACGCTTGAGCAGTAACGAAATTTGACGATAAGCAACTGCTTGCTTAGACAAATCATCGTATACGATCAAAGAATCTTCACCGCGGTCACGGAAGTATTCACCCATAGAACAACCAGAATATGGCGCTAAGTATTGTAGAGCAGCGGCTTCAGAAGCAGTTGCAACAACAACGATAGTGTTAGCTAACGCACCGTGTTCTTCTAGCTTGCGCACTACGTTAGCGATAGTAGAAGCCTTTTGGCCAATCGCGACGTACACACATTTAATGCCAGAATTTTTCTGGTTGATAATTGCGTCGATCGCCATTGCTGTTTTACCAGTTTGACGGTCGCCAATGATCAATTCACGTTGACCACGACCGATAGGGATCATGGCATCAACGGCTTTGTAACCAGTTTGAACTGGTTGATCAACAGACTGACGTTCAATAACACCTGGTGCGATAACTTCAATTGGCGAGAAACCATCGTTATCGATAGGTCCTTTACCGTCAATTGGCTCACCTAGAGTGTTAACAACGCGGCCAAGAAGACCGCGGCCAACTGGAACTTCCAGAATACGGCCAGTCGTTTTCACTTTTACGCCTTCTGCTAAATCAGCATAAGGACCCATTACTACGGCACCGACAGAATCACGTTCAAGGTTCAACGCGATTGCAAAACGGTTACCAGGCAGTTCGATCATCTCACCTTGCATCACGTCGGCTAGGCCGTGGATGCGGATGATGCCGTCACTTACCGCAACGATAGTACCTTCGTTACGAGATTCGCTAACGACTTCGAACTGCTCGATCCGCTGCTTAATCAGATCGCTGATTTCAGTGGAATTCAGTTGCATGCTCAAACTCCCAATTACGACTGCAGCTTATCAGACAGACGCGATAACTTACCGCGGACCGAGCCATCGATGACTAGGTCTCCTGTCTTAATGATTACACCGGCGATGAGCGCGGCGTCAGTGCTACAATTCAGCTTAACTTTGCGTGCGAGACGTTTCTCTAAAGAAATACTAATCTGCTGTTGTTGTTCAGAGCTCAGCTCAGTTGCAGAAACCACATCGGCTTCTACTTCTTTTGCCCACTCATTACGGTATTCAGTAAATAACTGAGATACAGCAGGTAGCACCTTTAAGCGACCGTTTTCAGCCATTACCTTTATCAGGTTCTGACCTTGCACATTGACTTGCTCACCACACACACTAATAAAGAGTGCTGCGAGCTTAGTGCTGGCTAAAGAGCCAGCTAACAGTGGTTGCATGGTTTCGTTTTCACTCACCAATGCGGCAAACGTGAGCATTTCAGCCCAAGAATCCACTGTATCTTGTTCAATAGCAAAGTCAAAAGCTGCCTTTGCGTAAGGGCGAGCGATGGTGGTTAATTCAGCCATAACTCAACTCCCTTATCAAATTTCAGCGACTAGTTTATTAACTATGTCACTGTGGGCGGCTGGATCAATAGAACGCTCAAGGATCTTCTCAGCACCCATGATGGCAAGAGTAGCAACCTGCTTACGCAGATCCTCTTTGACGCGATTACGTTCAGCTTCAATTTCTGCTTTACCCTGAGCGATGATTTTAGCACGCTCAGCGTCTGCTTCGGTTTTGGCTTCTTCAACTATTTGAGCTTTACGCTTGTTAGCTTGCTCAATAATTTCATTAGCCGTTACCTTGGCTTCTTTTAGTTGGTCAGTCGCTTTCGCTTGTGCCAACTCCAGGTCTTTTACCGCACGATCAGCATCAGCTAGACCGTCAGCAATCCTTTTTTGGCGCTCTTCGATGGCATTCATCAAAGGGGGCCATACAAACTTCATGCAAAACCACACGAAGATGATAAAGGCGACCGTCTGACCGATTAGGGTAGCGTTGAAATTCACAACAGCCTCCTATTTAGAGTTAAGACAGAAGCGTTTTTTACAGCATTGCACCCAGTGGGTTGGTAAATAGCATAAATAATGCGATACCAACACCGATCATAGTTACGGCGTCAAGAAGACCCGCTACGATGAACATTTTAACTTGTAGCATAGGAGCCATTTCTGGTTGACGCGCTGCGCCTTCCAAGAACTTACCGCCTAATAAGCCGAAACCGATTGCAGTACCAAGAGCACCCATACCAATCAGCAGAGCAACAGCGATAGCTGTCATGCCTAAAATCGTTTCCATCTGTATCTCCAGTATCTAAATCTATATTAGTTGATGATTTAGTTTAAAATTTCTTCAGCAATCCTTAATGATCTTCATGCGCCATGCTTAAATAAACAATGGTCAACATCATGAAGATAAACGCCTGCAGCGTGATAACCAAAATGTGGAATATTAACCAGCCCAGTTGCAGAGTCACACCTAGGGTAGATAATAACAAGTTGGTACCATACATCAGCGCAATAAGGATGAAGATCAACTCACCTGCGTACAAGTTACCAAAGAGTCGCAATGCCAATGAAATTGGCTTAGCAATCAAAGTAACAGTCTCTAATAGGAGGTTGACGGGTATCATTGCCTTATGGTTAAAGGGCTGTAGTGTCAGTTCTTTAACAAACCCAGACACACCTTTGACCTTAATGCTGTAGAAAATAATCAGCACGAACACACCGATAGCTAAGCTAAAGGTAATGTTAACGTCAGTCGTCGGAACCGCTTTAAGATATGGAATACCCATTAAACTTGCTGCGTGAGGCAGCCAATCTACAGGGATCATATCCATGAAGTTCATCATGAATACCCATACAAAAATGGTCAGAGCTAAAGGTGCGATCAGAGCATTGCGACCATGAAAACTTTCTTTCACGCTGTTATTTACGAACTCAACGATCATCTCAACAAAACATTGCAGTTTGCCAGGAACACCGGAAGTCGCTTTTTTACCAACGCTGCGGAAAATCCACAGGAACAGAACACCAAGACCAACCGAAAAGAACAACGAATCAATGTGCCATGTCCAAAAGCCTTCACCAACACTTAAGTTGGTAAGGTGATGTTGGATATAGCCCTGCGGTGTTAACGCTTCACCAGTTGCAGCCATGATTCATCCCACTTAACTTTGCTTGAAGTATAAAGGAGCTGTCCAATGCACGATTAGCGTCAGCACATAACAAACAAAAAGCGGCATAAAAGCGACCTTAAGATTGATAAACACAAACGAAAACATTGCGATGGTTAACAGCAACTTTACCGCTTCCCCCCAGTAAAAAGTCTTTATGACTTTTGCAGCTGAACTTGCTCCCGTGTGGGAGAAAGCGAGGGTTGCGAATACAAAATTAGGGAGCACAGCGATTGAACCACCTGCTAATGCAGAATAGCCAAACTGAACTCCCCACACGGCGAAAAAGAGAATTGAAGCACCCCCAGCGACCGCCGCCTGCATCATCACCAATTTATAGGCTGACCACCGGCCACGACGCGCTAAAACCTTACTCAATTCATCCTCTCCGCATTCATACTTTTTGTTTCGATGACCGGATGACAAATACCCGTATTTATGTCGATGCACAAAAAGCTTGCGAAAGTATACCTTTTCACGCCTTCATTGCAACTTTGAGATAAGGAAAAACAACACTTTTAACGTGATCTCGCGCCAAACGAGTTAAAATGTAAGATTAGCATCTGTCACAAATTTACATTAAAAACTGTTAATCTACAGACATTAATGAATTTTACTAAGAATTCCGTCTAATTCAGCCAGATTCTGATAGTTAATTACAATTTTACCCGTGCCCTTACTGCTATGAGCGATCGAAACCTTGGCACCTAATCTTTCAATTAACTGCTGCTCTAAACGACAAACATCTTGATCTTTAGTCGTAGTTTCGGCTTGTTTAGGCGGATTTAAGGTTTGATTAATTAATCGTTCAGTTTCGCGAACGGTTAATTCCTTAGCGGCCACTAATCTCGCAAGATTTGTTTGTTCTTCTCCCTCAATTGCCAACAAAGCGCGAGCATGACCCATATCAATGTCGCCATACTCGAGTAGACGCTTAACAGGCTCATTTAGGCCGTTTAAACGTAACAAGTTAGATACACTCGCTCTGGATTTTCCCACAACATCGGCAACCTGTTGGTGAGTCAGTTCAAACTCTTGCATTAAACGTTGCAATGCAATGGCTTCTTCCATGGCATTTAAGTCTTCACGCTGGATGTTTTCAATCAAAGCAATAGCAACAGCGGCTTCATCAGGTACTTGCTTTACTATGCAGGGGATTTTATTCAAGCCAGCAAGTTGCGCAGCACGCCAACGACGTTCACCCGCAATGATCTCATACATGTTATTCGTCACTTGTCTCACAACGATAGGCTGAATAATGCCTTGATTGCGGATAGAGTGTGCCAGTTCTTCCAACGCTTCGGGGGACATGTCTTTACGAGGTTGATACTTACCTGGCTGTAATAAGTCTAAATCGAGATGGATAAGCTCTTCTTTTTTATCGACAACATCAGCTTCGTCAGTGTGCTTTTTACTGGCGGCATGGCTGTTACTCAGTAGGGCATCTAACCCTTTGCCTAATCCTCTTTTCTTTAACGTCATGGTGATCCTTTACGCTTGCTTAGCCTGAGTTTGTTGTTCTGAACGACGGATCATTTCACCCGCAAGCGCTAGATACGCCTTAGCGCCAGCACTCGATTTATCGTAATACATAGCAGGCGCTCCAAAACTTGGTGCTTCTGCCAGCCTCACATTACGTGGGATAACAGTACGGTAGACTTTGTCACCAAAATGCTGTTTTAGCTGATCGGACACATCATTAGATAAACGATTACGCGGATCATACATAGTACGTAAAATGCCTTCGATGCCAAGTCCAGGATTAACCATAGCAGCAAGCTTAGTGATGGTATCAATCAGTGCAGTTAAGCCTTCGAGGGCATAATATTCACACTGCATAGGCACGAGTACAGAGTCGGCCGCAGACATAGCGTTTACGGTCAACATGTTCAATGAAGGAGGGCAGTCGATAAAGATATAATCATATTGATCTTTGATCGGTGCGAGTGCGTTACGCAAACGGATCTCACGGGCAAAAAACTCCATCAATTTGATTTCTGCCGCAGTGACATCGCCATTACTGGCGATCAGATCATACTTACCCGCAGTGTTTTTAATGACGATCTCGTCGAAGGATTTTTCTTCAACCAATAATTCATAGGCTGTATTAGCTACGTCATACTTATCGACACCGCTCCCCATGGTGGCATTACCTTGAGGATCGAGATCGATCAATAATACTTTACGTTTTGTTGCTGCTAACGAAGCGGCGAGGTTAACGCAAGTAGTTGTTTTTCCTACGCCACCTTTCTGGTTAGCCACGGCAATCACTTTACCCACAATATCACCCTGTATGTAAATGCTGGTTTATTGCCCTTGCTTATAAATGATTTATTTATCACTTTTAAGCCTGTTATTCTTTGATTATCTTCAATAAATGTCTTTTTTCATCGAGTTTAGGCACCTTAAGCTCGATAACTTCTTTCACCACAAATCCACTTGGAATATGTTGCATCTCTTCATCATTCAACTGGCCTTTAAGTGCATAAAACTGTCCATGTTCGGCGGGGAGATGATGGCACCAAGTCAGCATATCTTGGATTGAGGCAAATGCACGACTTAATACGCCGTCGAATTTATCCTCCGGTTGATAAGCTTCTACGCGGCTTTCAACTGAGCTGATGTTATATATGCCTAATTCAAAAGACACTTGTTTTTGAAAACGAATACGTTTACCTAAGCTATCCAATAACACAAATTGTTTATCAGGATTCATAATCGCTAATGGGATCCCAGGTAAACCCGGTCCAGTGCCTACATCGATAAAACGTTCACCTTGCAGATGTTTTGAAACCACTAAACTGTCCATGATATGACGGATCAGCATAGCTTCGGGATCTCTCACCGATGTCAGGTTATAGGCTTTATTCCATTTGTTGAGCATACCAACAAAATCAATTAGTTGTTTTTTCTGCTCGACGGTTGCGGGCAAATTAATTTCGGCTAAATAAGCCTCTAACTGGGCAGATAACACTGAGCAACCTCAACAAAGATACGATTATGAACGCGAAGGCTATTATGAAGCCCGAAAACGATGAAGGGAAGCCTGAATGCTTCCCTTCTATGACCTAAGCTGCGATTAAGCTAGCTTTTACGCACTCTTACGTAATAAGCCACGCTTTTTGAGGTGAACTAACAAAATTGAAATAGCCGCAGGCGTAATACCAGAGATCCGTGAGGCTTGGCCTATGGTTTCTGGTTTGTGGTTATTTAACTTAGCAATCACTTCGTTCGACAAGCCCGGTACCTCTTTGTAATCGAGCGTCAAAGGTAAACCTGTGTTCTCATTACGCACAGCTTTGTTGATCTCTTCCTGCTGACGTTGAATATAACCAGAATACTTAACTTGGATCTGAACTTGCTCAGCCGCCTGTGGATCTTCAAGCCCTGGACCAAAACCTTCGATCTGCATCAACTTACTGTAATCCATTTCTGGACGACGCAGTAATTCTTCAAATGATGCTTCGCGAGAGATCGGCGTATTCAAGTGTGGGTTTAACGCATGGATCAAAGGTGAATTTGGATGTACCCATTGAGCGCGCAAACGTTGTAACTCAAGTTCGATCGATTCTAACTTCTCACTAAATGCCGCCCAGCGAGTGTCGTCAACTAAACCTAATTCGCGACCTTTTGCCGTTAAGCGAATATCAGCGTTATCTTCACGGAGTAACAAACGGTATTCGGCACGGCTAGTAAACATGCGATACGGTTCTTTGGTACCCAGAGTCGATAAATCATCAACTAGTACTCCAAGATAAGCTTCGTCACGGCGTGGACACCAGGCTTCTTTGCCTTGCACTTGCAGTGAGGCATTCATGCCCGCTAACAAGCCTTGAGCACCTGCTTCTTCATAACCTGTAGTGCCGTTTATTTGGCCAGCGAAGAATAAACCGTTGATCGCTTTGGTTTCTAATGAGTTTTTCAGATCTCTTGGATCGAAATAATCGTATTCGATCGCATAACCTGGACGCATGATTTCTGCGTTTTCCATGCCTTTGATCGAACGTACTAAATTCAACTGTACATCGAAAGGTAAGCTAGTAGAGATCCCGTTAGGATAGATCTCATTGGTATTTAAACCTTCTGGTTCGATGAAGATCTGATGCGAAGATTTATCCGCAAAACGGTGGATCTTGTCTTCAATCGATGGGCAATAACGTGGACCAATACCTTCGATGACGCCTGAATACATAGGGCTTCTGTCTAAACCACCACGAATAATTTCATGGGTTTTTTCATTGGTGTGAGTGATCCAGCAAGAAATTTGCTTTGGATGGTGACTGACATCGCCCATAAACGACATCACAGGCAATGGAGAATCGCCTTTCTGTTCAGCCATTTGAGAAAAATCAATCGTGTTTGCATCGATACGTGGTGGGGTACCTGTTTTTAAACGGCCGACTCGGATCGGTAATTCACGTAATCGATTTGCTAAAGCAATCGCTGGTGGATCGCCTGCACGGCCACCGCTGTAGTTTTCTAAGCCTATATGAATTTTGCCGCTTAAGAATGTACCTGTTGTTAATACAACAGCTGGAGATTCAAAGGCTAAACCCATTTGGGTAACTACACCAACTACTTGATGATTTTCAACAATTAAGTCATCTACGGCTTGTTGGAAAATACGTAAGTTAGGTTGGTTTTGTAATATATTTTGGATTTTTTGACGATACAGTGCACGGTCAGCTTGTGCACGTGTTGCTCGTACTGCTGGGCCTTTACTTGAATTTAAGGTTCTAAATTGGATCCCTGCATAATCGGTTGCGATTGCCATTGCACCACCTAAGGCGTCAATTTCTTTCACTAAATGGCCTTTGCCTATGCCACCGATCGCTGGATTACATGACATTTGTCCTAACGTATCGATATTGTGCGTTAGTAATAATGTTTTTGATCCCATTCTTGCTGCTGCCAACGCGGCTTCAGTTCCGGCATGACCACCACCAACAACAATAACATCAAACCGTTCATGAAAATGCATGCCACTACCTTCAATTGCTAAGAGACTCAGTACGAGCCGAGCATTTTAGCATTTGCTTCGTCTTAGGTGAATGATCATTTTACGCTGTTCGATCGAGATGATCCGGACTAATAGATCTTAAGATCTTTATATAGATCTTCTTATTATGTTTACTATTAGGATCGCGTTTTTCTGTGCATAACCCAAATTCATTATATAAATCATTAATTAGCGCGATCTTGATCCTGTGATCTGATCGCGATCTAATGTCATTAAACATGGGGATAGATCGCCTACTTATCCACAAGGCGGATCATTAAGCAGATCGGACTGTGAATAGTACAGAGGTTGATCAGATCTAAATAATAGCTTATCCACATGTTTATACTTTAAATAAGTAAATTGTGGATAAATAGGATCTAAACTGTACATAGATCGGGACCTTATCCAATAAGCGATCTTAAATGTCCTGTTGCCATTGTGCTAACCATGCAAGGGCTGGGTCTTCCGGCACAGGATCAAGCTGTACATCGATCTGGATCTTATCCACAAAGACTTTTGCATCGCAGTCTTGAATGGCCGAAATTAATTTTTCTGGGCCTTGGCAAAAGGTATCGTAACTTGAGTCACCAATTGCACATAAGGCAAAGTTTACTTGGCTGAGATCCGGTTTTTGCTCGGTAATTTCGTTGAAAAAAGGCTGAATATTATCTGGAAGATCACCAGCTCCATGAGTTGATGACACGATAATCCACAGTGCATGGGTGTCTATTTCGCACAATGTTGGGGTTAAATGAACTTGAACTTGGTGTCCTTGCTCCGTTAATTGGGCCATCATTTCGTCGGCAACATACTCTGCACTGCCCAATGTTGTACCAACGATTACTTCAATCTTTGCCATTATGATTTCTCAGTGTGTTGTTGTTTTTAAAACTAATTTCAATTAAATAGATAGCTGAATGGCTATTATTATGTTCATCATAAAGGAAATGTGGATAGGACCACAGAAGCAATATGTGATTTTTGCAGTTTTTGCATCCTTTATATAAGGTTGGTTTCGCTTACATGTTACCTTTAGCTTCTTGATACATAATTAATATATTTAAAAAGTTAATTTCATTTAAAATCAAATAATTATAATAGGATGATCCATGACAACACCCGTAAATGCGCCCCAGTGGCCACGGCAAATTCCTTACATCATAGCCAGTGAAGCTTGTGAACGTTTTAGCTTTTACGGTATGCGGAATATTCTTACCCCATTCTTGATGACAGCACTTTTGTTGTCTATTCCAGAAGAACTGCGCGGAACTATGGCTAAGGATGTGTTCCATTCCTTTGTCATTGGAGTGTACTTTTTCCCGTTACTCGGTGGTTGGATTGCCGATCGTTTTTTCGGTAAATACAATACTATCTTATGGTTAAGTTTAATTTACTGTGTTGGCCATGCGTTTCTCGCTATTTTTGAACACAGTATTCAAGGGTTTTATACGGGATTATTTTTAATTGCGCTCGGATCGGGTGGGATTAAGCCCTTGGTTTCTTCCTTTATGGGGGATCAATTTGATCAAACCAATAAAACATTGGCGCAGAAAGCGTTTGATCTGTTTTATTTTACGATTAACTTTGGCTCCTTCTTCGCCTCGTTATCGATGCCATTACTATTGAAATATTATGGTGCTGCGGTCGCATTTGGGATCCCTGGTATCTTAATGTTTATTGCAACTGTGTTCTTCTGGTTAGGCCGCAAACGTTATGTACATATGCCACCTGAACCGAAAAATCCCCATGGTTTTTTACCCGTTATTCGTACCGCATTGCTCACTAAAATCGCTGGTCAAGCCAACATAGGTTTAGTGTTAGCTTTAGCTGGGATAATTTCTGCAGCGTATGCTTTAGTGAATATTCCAACCTTAGGTATCGTTGCTGGTTTGTGTTGTGCGTTAGTGCTAGTAATGGGATTTGTTGGCGCAGGGGCTTCATTGCAACTCGAACGCGCTAGGGGGATCCATCCGGATATCGCCGTTGATGGGGTGCGTTCGGTGCTACGGATCTTAATCTTATTTGCGTTAGTGACTCCCTTTTGGTCTTTGTTCGATCAGAAAGCGTCCACTTGGATACTGCAAGCCAATGACATGTCTAAACCGGAATGGTTTGAACCCGCCATGATGCAAGCTTTAAACCCATTATTAGTTATGTTACTGATCCCATTTAATAACTTTGTGTTATATCCGGCGATTGAGCGTATGGGTATAAAGTTAACTGCCTTGCGTAAAATGGGGGCTGGGATTGCCATCACGGGCGTGAGTTGGATAGTCGTTGGTAGCATTCAATTGGTGATGGATGGCGGCTCGGCATTATCAATATTTTGGCAGATTGTGCCTTATGCTTTGCTCACCTTTGGTGAAGTATTAGTCTCTGCCACTGGGCTAGAGTTTGCTTATAGCCAAGCGCCTAAAGCCATGAAAGGCACTATCATGAGTTTTTGGACCTTATCGGTGA
Organism: Shewanella sp. SM20; assembly: GCF_025654545.1. Lineage (NCBI taxonomy): Bacteria > Pseudomonadati > Pseudomonadota > Gammaproteobacteria > Alteromonadales > Shewanellaceae > Shewanella > Shewanella sp. SM20. The sequence goes on from NZ_JAKKRK010000022.1 coordinate 25,218, forward strand.
CCGTCGGTAACTTATGGGTGTTACTGGCGAACGTCAGTGTGAAAAGTCCGGCTGTGACTGAGCAAATTGCCCAGACGGGGATCAGTATTACCGCATTTCAGATGTTTTTCTTTGCTGGTTTTGCCATCTTGGCGGCATTGATGTTTGCGCTTTATGCAAGATCCTATCAAATGCAAGATCATTACCGCCACGTCGAATCATGAGTTAGTCGATGAGTGGAAATATTCGGTTGTAGATAAAAAATTAGCCCATATTGTATGGGCTGATTTATCTGGAAATAATATTAAGGTTAGTTATTTTCCGATACAGAAAGAGCTAAAAATTTTGCCTAAGAGATCATCTGAGGTGAAGCGGCCAGTGATTTCTGATAGTGCTAATTGGCACATGCGTAACTCTTCTGCCAGCAGCTCTCCTGCTAGATAAACTTCTAATTGTTCTTTACCCAATTGCAGATGGCTTGCGGCGAGTTCTAGGGCTTCTAAGTGACGACGCCGGGCGATAAAGCCACCTTCGAGGTTACTCTGGTAGCCCATGAGTGATTTTAAATGCTGCTTTAACTGTTCAACACCTAAGCCCGTTTTAGCCGAGATCCGGTAAACACTATAACCTTGTTCCTCTGTCATCATTAAGTCTTCGCCAGTAAGATCGGCTTTATTGCGGATCACTGTTACACCTAAATTTGAGGGCAGGCGATCGATAAAGTCAGGCCAAATATCATGGGGATTAACGGCGGCAGTGGTGGTGCCATCCACCATAAATAACACCCGATCGGCACTGTTTATTTCATTCCACGCGCGTTCTATACCAATTTGTTCAACGGTATCTGTCGTATCACGTAGGCCTGCGGTATCTATAATGTGCAGCGGCATGCCATCTAAGTGGATGTGCTCACGTAATACATCCCGTGTTGTACCAGCAATTTCGGTAACAATAGCCGATTCTTTACCGGCTAAGGCGTTTAATAAGCTGGATTTTCCGGCGTTAGGACGACCCGCGATCACGACTTTCATGCCTTCGCGGATGATAGAACCTTGTTTAGCACTGGCTTGCACTAGGTCAAGTTTGTCGATGATTTTGTAGAGTGCATTGGCAATTTTGCCATCACTTAAAAAGTCGACTTCTTCATCGGGGAAATCAATCGCAGCTTCTACATATAAACGTAGGTTAGTGACTTGATCCACCAGCTCATGGACTTCCTTAGAAAATTCACCCTGGAGTGATTGCAGCGCGCTTTTAGCCGCTTGCTCACTGGTGGCATCGATAAGATCGGCAATCGCTTCGGCTTGGGTTAAGTCTAGCTTGTCGTTCATAAAGGCTTGTTCGCTGAACTCACCGGGTTTGGCTATTCGAATACCACCGACTTCCATTACACGTTTGATCAGCATGTCTAGAACGATTTGGCCGCCGTGGCCTTGAAGCTCTAATACATCTTCGCCAGTAAAGGAATTGGGGCCTTTAAAAAACAGCGCTATGCCTTGGTCGATTACTTGGCCTGTTGCACTTTTAAAGTCGCAATAATCGGCATATCTCGTTTTAGGAAGATGACCCAATACGGCCATAGCGACATCACTGGCCTTGTTGCCTGAAATTCGGATGATGCCAACGCCGCCACGTCCGGGCGCGGTGGCTTGAGCCACGATAGTGTCAGTTGTCACGGAAATACCCACCAAACTAATATCTATCAAATCATGTAAAGGAAAAGGCGGCTAATTAAGCCGCCTTTAGTATTATTTTCACTTTATGCTTTGCTAAAGGTAGGGCTTATTTTAAGCCTTTTTTCTCAAGACCTGCATAAATAATCTTCTGCTGCGTGATGGCAACTATGTTACCTACTAACCAGTACAGTACTAGACCTGATGGGAACCACAGGAAGAATACGGTAAAGATTACTGGCATCCATTGCATCATTTTCACTTGCATTGGATCCATTGTCGGCGCAATTGGTTGCATCTTCTGCATTACAAACATAGAGACGCCCATCAGCAGCGGCAGTATGTAGTAAGGATCTTGTACCGATAAATCGTGGATCCACAGCATAAATGGTGCATGACGTAATTCGAAGCTTTCTAGCAATACCCAGTATAAGGCAATGAAGATTGGCATCTGTAAAATAATAGGTAAACAGCCACCCATAGGGTTAACTTTTTCTTTCTTATACAGTTCCATCATGGCTTGACCCATCTTTTGACGGTCATCACCAAAGCGTTCTTTCAAATCTGTTAGCTTAGGTTGCAGATTACGCATCTTCGCCATTGAGGTGTACTGCGCCTTTGTCAGCGGGAACAGTAAACCACGAACGGTTAATGTTATCAGAATAATTGCCACACCCCAGTTACCGACGAATGATTGATAGAACATCAATAGCCAGTGAATAGGAACCGCTAACCACCATAAGAAACCGTAATCAACCACTAGATTTAAGGTTTCAGAAATCGCTGACAGTGCTGCTTGATCCTTAGGACCAACATAGAACTGTGAGCTAATTTCTTGGCTGGCACCAGGTGCAATATCGTATACCGCGCCGCGGAAACCAATATTAGCTAAACCGCCAGCACTGACACTAGAAAAAATGGTGTTGCTGTCAGTTGCGGGTGGCACCCAAGCTGAAACGAAATAGTGTTGTAACATGGCTGCCCAACCGCCTAAAGTGGCTTGGTTCAGGTTACTTTTGGCCATGTCGTCAAAGTTGTATTTTTCATAGCGCACATCATTCGTTGAGAACGCACCACCACGATAGGTAGGCATCATCATGCTGCTTTCAGATGGCTTGATCGTTTGTTTAATCTGACCATACATCTGAACTTGCAGTGGTGCTGCTGAAGTGTTGTTGATTTTATAGTCAACATCTATGTTGAACTTACCGCGATGGAATACGAACACTTTAGTGTAAGTCACACCATTGTCAGCGATATAAGTTAACGGTACTTCTAAGGTATCTTGGCCTTCGGCTAAGGTATATTCAGTTGCCGTTGTGCTAAATGCGGCACGGCCTTTTGCGCTGCTATCAATACCATCGCGACCAATTAGGCCACTTTGAGCGATATAAGTGAAATCATTCGTTTGCTCAAGCAATACGAATGGTTGATCTTTCTCTAGTTCTTTTTTGTGCGAAACTAACGCAGCAAAAACGATGTCACCACCCACTGGATTGATCTGAATGTCTAACTGATCTGTTTTTACCGTAATCAGTTTGCTGTTTGCAGTAACTGCTGCAGCAGGAACACCTGTATCAGCTTCTGGAACATCGGCACTGTGCGAGCTTGCCGCGTTCGCCACTAAGGACGATTCGGTTGCAACGGGTTTAGGAGCTTTGTCTGCTTGCCACTGTTGCCACAGCAAAAAGCTGACAAACAGTAGTCCTATGAGCAATATATTGCGTTGAGATTCCATAGCCTATTTATTACACCTATCATTTTTAGGGGGGACGGGATCACTACCGCCGGGATGTAAAGGGTGACATTTTAATATGCGTTTCAATGCAAACCAACAACCTTTCGCGGTTCCATGCACTTTTATTGCTTCAATAGCGTAGTGAGAGCAGGTGGGATTGAAACGGCATCGAGGGCCCAGTATAGGGCTTATGAATACTTGATAGCCACGAATTAACGTGGTCGCTAGCCATTGTAGCGGCGACTGAGTTTGCGCCATAGCTTTTCTATCAATTTGTTGATTTCAGCGTTTTCCATTTCCATCACGCCATTTCTGACAAGCACAACAATATCAAGATGAGGAATGTCGTGTTGATTCAAGCGAAAACTATCTCTGATCACGCGCTTAATACGGTTACGTTGATTGGCGCGTTTTACATAGCGTTTAGCAACAGTAAGGCCCATACGCGGATGTTGTTCCGTGTTAGGAATAGCGAGCAAGGTAATTTCAGCAGAAGATGCTTTGATGGGATTGGAAAATACAGATTTAAATTGCGCGGGAGTTAACAAACGTAACTCCCGCGAAAAGGTATAGCTAGTCAACTAGTTACCCACTTATTAAGCAGATAAACGAGCGCGACCTTTCGCACGACGACGTGCAAGCACCTTACGGCCGCCTACAGTAGCCATACGAGCGCGGAAGCCGTGAGAACGCTTGCGCTTCAGGTTGCTAGGTTGAAAAGTACGTTTACTCATGATGGCAATCCGTCTTTGTTATTAGTGAACATATCCTTATCTCTAGGATAGAGGTAAGGGCAAAAAAGAGGCCGAATTGTAATCACAATACTTAGTCACGTCAACAACGAAAGTAAGTAAGTGCTTTATTTCTGCCAGCGTATCCTTAGATCAACCCCCAGAATACACCATAAGATGTGGATAACTCTGTGTACGGACACTACATGTAGTAGTGCAGGGGATCTTCGAGCCGATCGAAGGGGCGCCATTATAGATCAATGTGGATCGCTTAATAAAGCAGGATTTGCGGTTAGTGCTGAATAAAAGGATCGTTTTGGATCTTTGATGATCGAGGATATCCACATAGAATGATCTCGCTGGGGATAAATATTTTTTAAGGATAGCGATCCTTGAGATCTCGCTATAGAATACACCTCTTTTTTGATGATCTTTTGGGGATAACTAAGTGGCTGTTTCACTTTGGCAACAATGTATCGGACGACTGCAAGATGAGCTTTCTGCTCAGCAGTTCAGTATGTGGATCAGACCGTTACAAGCCGAAATGGATGGAGATACTCTGGTGCTTTATGCGCCCAACCGCTTCGTGCTTGATTGGGTCAGAGATAAGTACATCAATATCATTAATCAGTTCTTTACTGAGCAAATGGGTAGCGACGCGCCTAAATTGCGTTTCGATATAGGTAGTCGTCCTTCGGCGAAAAAGCCTAGTGTTCCAGCACCGATTGCGCCAACTCGTGTAGCGAATACCCAAACTAAAGCGACGGTAGGCACGACGTTTAATGTCCAAGCCGAGCCTATGGCGAACGCGAATCACCGCAGTAACATTAATCCGAGCTACCAGTTTGATAACTTCGTAGAAGGTAAGTCTAACCAATTAGGTAAGGCTGCGGCGTTACAAGTGGCTGAAAATCCGGGTGGTGCTTATAACCCACTATTTTTATATGGCGGAACAGGTCTAGGTAAGACTCACTTGTTGCACGCTGTCGGTAACGGGATCATTAAAAATAATCCTAATGCCAAAGTGGTTTACATGCATTCCGAGCGTTTTGTCCAGGACATGGTTAAAGCGCTGCAAAACAATGCGATCGAAGAATTTAAACGTTACTACCGTAGCGTCGATGCCTTGTTTATTGATGATATTCAATTTTTTGCCAATAAAGACAGATCCCAAGAAGAATTCTTTCATACCTTCAATGCGTTACTTGAAGGGAATCACCAAATTATTTTGACTTCAGATCGTTATCCAAAAGAGATCGACGGTGTTGAAGACAGATTGAAATCGCGTTTCGGTTGGGGTTTAACTGTGGCTATTGAGCCACCAGAGTTAGAGACCCGCGTAGCGATCTTGATGCGTAAAGCTCAAGAGAGCGGCATTAACTTGCCCGATGAAGTGGCTTTCTTTATTGCTAAGCGTTTACGTTCAAACGTACGCGAGCTAGAAGGGGCATTAAACCGTGTTATCGCCAACGCTAACTTCACGGGTCGGCCAATTACTATTGATTTTGTTCGTGAAGCCTTACGTGACCTCTTGGCACTTCAAGAAAAATTAGTCACTATAGACAATATTCAGAAAACCGTAGCTGAATACTACAAGATCAAGATGGCTGATATGTTGTCTAAGCGTCGTTCACGCAGTGTCGCGCGCCCAAGGCAAGTGGCAATGGCGTTATCCAAAGAATTAACTAACCAAAGCTTGCCGGAAATTGGTGATGCTTTTGGTGGTAGAGATCACACCACAGTGTTGCATGCCTGTCGTAAGATTGCTCAGCTACGGGAAGAGAGCCACGACATTAAAGAAGATTATGCTAATTTGATTAGAACCTTATCTTCTTAAAACAAGGAATTTGGACACGATGAAATTCTCAATTGATAGGGATGCCCTATTAAAGCCGTTGCAATTGGTGTGTGGTGCGGTAGAAAGACGCCATAACTTGCCCATTTTGTCTAACCTCCTTGTAGAAGTAAGTGGTCACTCACTTAAGCTGACTGGTACAGATTTAGAAGTCGAACTCGTGGGCCAAGCTGTGGTTCACGGTGATATCGAAGAAGGTCGTACTACGGTTCCAGCGAAGAAACTGCTCGATATTGTTAAGTCTTTGCCAGAACAAAGCGAACTGAAAGTCGAACAACAAGATAATAAATGGTTGCTGCGCTCAGGCCGTAGCCGTTTTTCCTTAGCGACTTTGCCCGCAGAAGAATACCCTAACGTTGAAGCCTTCCAAGCTGAGATTGAATTTAGCTTGAAGCAGGGCGTGTTGAAGTCAATTATCGACTCGACGCAGTTTTCGATGGCTAACCAAGATGTACGCTATTACCTCAACGGATTATTGTTTGAAACAGAAGGTAATGTTTTGCGTGCGATAGCGACCGACGGTCATCGTTTAGCCTTAAGTCATCGTACGATTGAAGCACAATTACCGGAAAAACAAGTCATTGTGCCCCGTAAAGGCGTAATTGAAATGGCGCGCTTATTGGAGTCTGACGATCTCGATATCACCATTGCTATTGGTGATAATGCTATTCGTGCTACTACGGCTAACACAGTATTTACCAGTAAATTAGTCGATGGTCGCTTCCCTGATTATCGCCGTGTATTGCCAAAGGGCGGTGATAAAATTGTGATTGCGAGTCGTAATCACCTGAAGCAAGCGCTGACGCGGGCTTCTATTTTATCCAATGAAAAATTCCGTGGTGTGCGTATTCAACTCGAAAATGGTCTGCTCAAGATCACCGCTAATAACCCTGAACAGGAAGAAGCGGAAGAAATCATCGATGTGGAATACAACAATCAGGCCCTAGAAATTGGTTTTAACGTCAGTTACTTACTGGACGTGCTCAACAACCTTAAGTCCGATGATGTGCGTATCACACTCATTGATGGTAACTCCAGCGCCCTAATCGAAAACCATTTGGAAGAAGATTCCATGTATGTGGTTATGCCGATGCGCTTATAAACCATCGATTTTTACGTTACCCGTGTCTGTACCTCTGTCTTTGATGTCTATGCCGCTTAACGGCGGCACAGTGTTTAATGCACAGCATTGGCCATTCCTTCACTCATTTACCGATAGTCTTAGCCTGTGGCAGCGATTGAGTTGCTCGTTAAGTGCTATGAATCCTTGCCTACGCCGTTTACGCGGCTTAATGAGTAATGCATGAGCCTGACCCGTCTCAATATCGAAGCGTTTCGCAACATTCAGTCCGCACAGTTAATCCCAGCATCTGGGATTAACGTGATTTATGGTCAAAATGGCAGCGGAAAAACCAGTATTTTAGAAGCCATTTATTTCCTCGGTATGGGGCGCTCGTTTCGCAGTCATTTATCCCAACGAGTGATTAATCACGATGACGATAAATTAACGCTCTTTGCGACTTTAAATTTAGCGCGCGGTGACAGTAAAATTGGTTTACGCCGATTTCGCAATGGTGAGACGGAAGTGAAAATCGACGGCGAAAAAGTCAAACGTCTGTCGACCTTAGCCGAAGCTTTACCTATTCAAGTGATCACACCTGAAAGCTTTTCTTTACTGTTTGAAGGCCCAAAATCCCGTCGACAATTTATCGATTGGGGCGCATTTCATGCTGACCCACAGTTTTATGGCGCTTGGACGAATGTTCGTCGCGTTCTTAAGCAAAGAAATCAATTGCTTAGAAACGGTTCGGCTTACAGTCATATTCAATTTTGGGATCAAGAGTTTGTGCGCTATGCCGAGCAGGTCACCGAAATACGAAACCATTATGTAGACTCGTTAAATGAGCTACTTAAGGGTATAATCGGGGAGTTTTTACCGAGTGTAGATGTGAAGGTTTCATTTACGCGCGGCTGGGATAGTAAAACGGATTTTGCAGAACTACTCGAAAACCAATATTCCAGAGATTTGGCCACAGGTCATACCGTCAGCGGTCCCCATAAAGCTGACCTTAGACTTCGTGTAGGCACTTTGCCGGCGCAGGATGCCCTGTCCCGTGGTCAATTGAAATTATTAGTCTGTGCACTGCGTATTGCACAGGGAAAGTTGCTCAAACAACAAATAGATAAAAACAGTATTTATCTTGTGGACGATCTTCCGTCCGAGTTGGATGCACAGCATAGGCAGCTATTGCTTAAGCAGTTAACGGATACCGGAGCACAAGTTTTTGTGACCGCCATTGATCCTGCTGCAATAGTCGATTCGTTACACACGCCTCCCAGTAGGATGTTTCATGTGGAACAGGGACGTGTAACGGTAATTGAATAACCATTGAGAGAATAATATGTCAGAGAATAGTTACGATTCTTCGAGTATTAAGGTCCTTAAGGGCCTTGATGCAGTACGTAAGAGACCTGGGATGTATATTGGTGACACCGACGACGGTACGGGTCTACATCATATGGTGTTCGAAGTAGTCGATAACTCTATCGATGAAGCCTTAGCCGGCCACTGTAGCGATATTACGATTACTATCCATGTAGATGGTTCGGTTTCTGTTAAGGATGACGGCCGTGGTATTCCGGTCTCTATCCATGAGGAAGAAGGCGTATCGGCGGCAGAAGTTATTATGACGGTATTGCATGCCGGCGGTAAGTTCGACGATAACTCCTATAAAGTGTCTGGCGGTCTCCACGGCGTGGGTGTATCGGTTGTAAACGCTTTATCTAAAAAGCTGCAAATGACCATTCGTCGTGCTGGCAAAGTATACGAGCAGTTTTATACTCACGGTGTGCCTGATGCGCCGATCAAAGAGATTGGTGATGCAACCAAAACCGGTACTGAAATCCGTTTTTGGCCAAGTGAAGATACCTTCAGCGATGTTGAGTTTCACTTTGAAATTCTGGCAAAGCGTGTGCGTGAACTGTCTTTCCTTAACTCAGGCGTGGGTATTCGTCTGGTTGATGAACGCGACAATAAAAATGAATTTTTCAAATACGAAGGCGGGATTAGCGCATTCGTCGATTACCTGAACCGTAATAAAACGCCAGTCAACAAAGATGTATTCCACTTTATGCAAGAACGTGAAGATGGCATTACCGTTGAAGTGGCTATGCAGTGGAATGACGGTTATCAGGAAAATATTTTCTGTTTTACCAACAACATCCCACAGCGTGATGGTGGTACTCACTTAGTCGGTTTCCGTAGTGCGTTGACACGTAACCTCAACAGCTACATGGAAAACGAAGGTTATAACAAGAAAGGCAAAACCAGCGCGACTGGCGACGATGCCCGCGAAGGCTTGACTGCCGTTATCTCTGTTAAAGTGCCAGATCCAAAGTTCAGCTCGCAAACCAAAGACAAACTGGTTTCTAGTGAAGTGAAAACCGCGGTTGAACAAACCATGGGTGAGAAGCTGAACGATTATCTGCTGGAAAACCCAGCTGATGCGAAGTTGATCGTCGGTAAGATTGTCGATGCTGCCCGTGCCCGTGAAGCGGCGCGTAAAGCTCGTGAAATGACCCGTCGTAAAGGCGCACTCGATTTAGGTGGTTTGCCAGGTAAGCTGGCCGATTGCCAAGAAAAAGATCCTGGTCTTTCAGAAATTTACATAGTGGAAGGTGACTCTGCTGGCGGTAGTGCTAAGCAGGGACGTAACCGTAAGAACCAAGCGATTTTGCCACTGAAAGGTAAAATTCTAAACGTTGAGAAGGCCCGCTTCGATAAGATGTTGTCTTCTCAAGAAGTGGCCACACTGATCACGGCACTTGGCTGTGGTATTGGTCGCGACGAATATAACCCAGATAAAACCCGTTATCACAACATCATCATCATGACGGATGCTGACGTCGACGGCTCGCACATTCGTACTTTGCTGTTGACCTTCTTCTTCCGTCAAATGCCTGAATTGATTGAACGTGGTTATGTGTATATTGCTCAACCGCCTTTATTTAAAGTGAAAAAGGGCAAGCAAGAACAGTATTTGAAAGATGAGCCAGCATTGACTCAATACCTCACGACTCAAGCATTGGATGGCACTGTTGTGTATCCAACGCAAGGTGCGATTGGTATGTCAGGTGAGCCGTTAGAGCGTTTAGTGACTCAGTATCGTGAAGTGGAAGCCATTGTGGCCCGTTTAGAGCAGCGCTATCCAACGCACATTACTAACCGTATGCTTTACCACCCAATGATCACCAACGATATGTTGGCCGATGAAGGCAAGATGAAAGAGTGGATCGATGCCTTTATCCATGAGCTGGTGGAAATGGAAAACAGCGGTGTACTGTATTCTGCTGAGCCGATTCTCGATCCTGAGCGTAAAGTGTATCTGCCTAAGATCACCATTCGTAAGCACGGTATCGATACTAACTATCTGTTTACTTATGACTTCTTCCAATCAAGCGATTATCAACGTATCGGTAAGTTAGGTGCGGCGTTAGATGGCATGATTGAAGAAGGCGGCTATGTACAACGCGGCGATCGTGTTAAAGAAGTCGGCAGCTTCCTCGAAGCGCTAGATTGGACGATTTCTGAAGCCAAACGCGGCTTATACATTCAACGTTATAAAGGATTGGGTGAGATGAACCCTGAGCAATTGTGGGAAACTACAATGGATCCTGAATCACGCCGTATGTTGCAAGTCACGATCGATGATGCTGTGGGTGCCGATCAGTTGTTCACTTGTTTGATGGGTGATCAAGTTGAACCTCGTCGTGAGTTCATCGAAGCGAACGCATTGAACGTGGCTAACTTAGACGTTTAATGCTAGATGTATAATATTAGACGTGTAATGCGTGTTAAGACTCGCGTTAGTACTTGAATGATTAAGGGAAAGCCAAGGCTTTCCCTTTTTTATCTCTATGATTTATCTCTTTATCGATCAATACCCGCTTCATCCGCTGCAACAATTTCAGTCTCTGCTTTAGCCGCATTAATCCACGCCTGCATTTCCGGACAGCTGATCACATGCTGCATATAGGCACGGCTTGCCTGCGAGACTTCAATATCGTAGGTAAGAAAACGCATAACCACAGGGGCAAACATCATGTCGGCAATCGACCATTGGCCAAATAACCAAGTACCTTCCGCATGTGATGGGGCAAACTCGGCCATTTGTGCTGACCAAATCGCATCGATGCGCTCAATGTCTTTGCGGACCGCATCAGTGAGCTCAACATAGCGCCTCGCGCGTATGTTCATTGGTAGAGCGTTACGCACGGCATTAAAGCCTGAATGCATTTCACTGGCAATCGATCTGGCCTTGGCTTTTTGTTTAGGATCTTGCGGCCATGCGCTACCTGCAAGATAGGTGTCGTTGAGATATTCGCAAATCGAAAGTGAATCCCATACCGTAATGTCACCATCGACTAATGTCGGTACTTTTAAAGTCGGCGAAATGGCTTTGAGTTGCTGATAGAAGCTGTCGGTATCGAGTTGCAGTAATACTTCGTTGAACTGCACGCCAGATTTTGCGGCCATAAACCAAGCCCGCAGTGACCAGCTAGAGTAGTTTTTATTGCCAATATAAAGATCCATTGTTTGTCCTTGAGTGAAATGCCGAGTGTTTCTGCAAAGCTACTATATGGACTCATTTCACCTATGACTAATGAATATTTTACCCTTTCTACATCCGCTAATACGCGTCATTTCTCTTGAGCTTACGAGTCACTTTTATTGAATTTAAACGACCCACAGCATTGAGATAATTTAACCATATCTTAATTACTTTGCTCGATGGATTCTGTCGAGATAAAGGCTAATTGGCGAGATAAATGGATGTGGCAGCGAGTGATTTACCCCGTAAGTGCACTGATTTTATGCTATCGGCGGTGGCAAACGCCGATGAGGCAAATAAGTTATTGAATATGTGTAAGGCCTGTCATGGCGAGTCCGGTGTGAGTCGTTTTGAGCATATTCCTAATATCGGATGGCAAAACTCAGAATACCTATTGAAGCAACTGCGAGCCTTTAAGGCGGGGAATCGCCAAGATCCCACTATGACTAAAGTCGCCCAACTCTTGACTGAGGCTGATATGCAGCTGATGGCGGATTACTTTTACCTCGGAAAGGATAAATAACATGGATCTTAATCGTCGGGTTTTTATTAAAGGTGCGGTAGCGACGTCTGTGTTATCAGCTTTACCCGTTAAGTGGGTATTTGCCGAACAGCTTCCCGCAGCCGTCACTCCTCTGGATATATCAGCATTAACTTGGACTAAGGCAGATGACTTACCGAGTTATTTCAAAGTGTTAAACACTCATCCACTGAATGCGTTTCCGCCGGAGCATAAGCTCGCTCCTGCCGTGACGCCTGCAGATGCCTCGTTTATCCGTTGGAATGGCATAGTGCCTGACTTTAAGGCGTTAGATGCTAAAACTTGGACTTTTCAAGTGGATGGTGAGTCTGTAATCACCCCAAAAACCTACACAATTGATGAACTTAAGCGTCGCTTTAAGCATTACACATTGCAGTTGCTGATTGAATGTGGCGGTAATAGTCGCTCTGGCTTTTTTCCTAGTACTAAGGGTAATCAGTGGAATAATGCCGGCGTATTTTGCTCCGAGTGGACAGGTGTCTTAGTGAGTGATGTGCTTAAGGATTGCGGTATTAAATCTGATGCTGTTTACACAGGCCATCACGGTGTTGATCGGCATTTGAGCGGCAAAGGTGAGGCGATTTCACGCGGCGTACCAATAAAGGCGGCGCTTGAAGAGCTTGGGCTTATTGCATGGTCGATGAATGGTGAGGACATTCCTTATCTACATGGATATCCCTTACGTATTGTGTTTGGTGGACGGCCGGGCTCCGTTTCGCAAAAAGCGGCGACGGGGATCAGTGTGCGTAATAAAGTTCATGATGGACATAAAATGGAAGCACCAGCGTATCAACTCCCTAAATATCCGATAGCGCCAGGTGAGTCTGTTGATGATAAAGACTATAAAATCATTGAAGAAATGATAGTGAAGTCATTGATCACTCAACCCCAATCTGGAACCGAATTAGCTGTGGGTCAAAAGATGACTATCGCAGGTCATGCTTGGGCGGGATTGCGGGAAGTGGTTAAGGTGGAAGTCAGTTACGATTATGGCACCCGTTGGTTTGCCGCTGAATTAGAAAAACCTAAAAACATAACAGCATGGCAGCAATGGAAGATTGAATTGCAATTACCGTCGCAGGGTTATTATGAAATCTGGGCCAAAGCGACCGATAGTGAAGGTGATAGTCAGCCTGTCGTACAACCGCAATGGAATCCTAAGGGATATATGTTTAACGACTGCCACCGTATTGCCGTTAGGGTGGTGTGATGAAGTCGCATATCAATAAACTGATATTGCTTGGGCTAGTGGCATCCAGTATTTCGCTAGCCGCTGAGTATCCAGTGGACCCTAAATCGGGTTTGATCATGGCTCCTGGCTGGGAGTTAGTGAACTATCAATGTAATGCCTGCCATACCAGTATGATAGTCGTGCAAAACCACGGCGATAAAGCCTTTTGGAAAGAGACTTTGCAGTGGATGATAGACACTCAGGGTTTATGGGACTTGTCGGATACTTGGGAGCCCACCTTGAGTTATCTAAGCACTCATTATGGGCAGGCTGAAATGGATATGACGATCTTCAGACGTCTACCTTTAGAACCGAACCTGCAGCCTGTGCTAGTTAACCCTTTCCCTAAGGAACCAAAATGAAAGCGATTATCATAAGTTTGATTGCGCTATGTGGCTTATCCACAGAGGTTAATGGAGAGGTTTATCAAGCAGATATAGAGCGAGGTCAGGCATTGGCTACAGCACAGTGTGAGTCATGCCATGGCAATGCGGTGATCGCTATGGCCAAGCAATTCCCAAACTTAAAGGGACAAAAATTAGCTTATCTTAATAAACAGCTCGTCGATTTTAAAACCGGTTTACGACTCGAACCTTTGATGCAATCACAAGTCAGCGCGTTAAGCTCTGAGCAATTACAAGATGTGGCGCTGTTTTATAGCCAGCAAGTTACACCGAACCTAAGTGCGAATTAGCACGAGCATAGTGTGTTATTTGAATTAAACCGATATAGGGTTTAGTAGGGAATACGGGGTGATATTTTGTAGATTTGATTATGCAGTGGTTCGTTAACCTAGGCTACGTTGTAGTCGGTAGAAGTAGTCATGCCATTCCGCTTGCGCCGTTGCCGCTTGTTCATCGTCAACCAATTCGAATTTAACTGTCTGCCCTGGGCGAGTTTGGGCAAGCTTCCAAAGATCGGCTTCAATAATTACGGCTATTTGCGGATGACTGCTGGTGGTCTGCGCATCGGCAAGTAACACGAGTGGTTGCCCTGAAGCGGAGACTTGAACCACTCCGGGGGTGACTGTGTGTGATTGTACAGGGAATGGCTTCGCCAATGTTAACGTATCACCTTTGAGTATTGCACTCGCACGATCACTTTCAGCTGAAAGTTGCCACTGTGTTTGCCAGAATATTTGCTGAGATTTCAACGAGAAGGCTTGGGTGTGCTTTGTTGCGAGTGCGCGAATATGCCCATTCCAACTTTTTTGAATTGCGCCAACTTGCCTTCTTAGTGGATGAGCGGAACCTAAGGTCAGGTTATCGCCAGCTTCTAATGCGCGGCCATGAAATCCACCGATACCTGAGGTTAAATCAGTTGCAGCAGAATCCATCACTAACGGCACTTTAACGCCGCCGTCAACCGCAACATAGGCACGCATGCCTTTATTTCCCCCTCTAAGACTGAGTTTTTGTCCTGCCTTAATGGAGTAGCGCCAGCCGCAAACTATGGGTTTATTGTCTATGCGGGCATCGAAATCGGCACCCGTTAAGGCAATCCAAGCATCGCGTTTAAACAAAAAAATCGATTGTCCGAAGGTCAATTCCAGTACGGGTGTATTGTCTGGATTTGAGAGTAGGCGGTTTGCTAAACACAGTGCAGGTCTATCTAAGGCACCAGCTTGGGTTACGCCTAAATGTCGATATCCCATGCGTCCGATATCTTGAACTGTGGTTAGTGCACCCGCTTTTATTACCTCGATCATCAAATTTTCCGTTGTTAGCTCGCGAGTAGATTGTTAATCAATTAAAGGGAGACAAAATATGTATCCCTTTAGGAATGGTAGGCGTATTGTCAGTTAAATGATGCTGAAATGTAAGTTTTTTGAGGTTTCAACTTGTAACCAAGATTGTCTTTGTAAAAGCAGTAATGGTGGGATAGAAGAAGTCCGAAATGAATTGAATATGTTACACTTAAGCTAAGTATTAGCCTGTCTACAATGTCTTAATACACGGCTTGAGCTGATCAAAATGGATTTATGATGGGCAATATTTAACTGACTTTTTAACAATTATTTATAATGACAGGTTGATGCTTCTTGATTAAATCACTTTTTAATAAACTCTTTAATATTCGCGATACGGCGACCGTTGAGAGACCCAAAAGTTTTTCAACGACGGACTTAGGTAAGTCGCTTGAACCTGCGCGAAAGCCTGCTAAACCTCTCGAAGACATTAGCGTGGTATCTGTCGATTTATCTGCACTCTTTTATAGTTTGTTATTTCCGACACGGGTTAAGGACACTGGCGGTGTAGCGAATAATCTTGAACGTAGAGTCATGGCGGAGATAGAGCAGGCCTTGGCATCGCCACAAGTGATCGCCGAGAAAGTGTTAAAGCTGCCGTCAAAGGTATTGGAATTAGATCGTAAGCTGGCCGATCCTCAGTTTGATATTAAGGATCTATTAGCGCTTATTGAGCGAGATCCTTTATTGAGTGTGGAGGTGCTTAAGCTGTGTAATTCTCCCGCGTTTAAACGTAGCGATAGGGATATCACCAGTTTACAGCAGGCTTTGGTACAGCTTGGCCGCGAACAGTTGAGAAAATTTGTCACTACTTGTTTAGTGCGTGAAATGTTGGATATTAAACCAATCTATTTCCGTCGTTTTGGGGCTGAAATTTGGCGCCATTCGATGCAGGTTGCTTTTCTTGCCAGTGAGTTAAGCGATGAAGATCAAGATACGGCTTTTTTATTGGGCTTATTACACGATGTCGGCAAGTTGGCCATTTTTAAAATGCTTCTCGATGCATTTGTACAGGCAGAGCCGGGAGAACAGCCTAATTCTGGATTATTTAGACAAGTGATGACGACGAAATCGTTAACCTTGAGTTCATTGCTTGCTAAGTATTGGCAGTTACCCAATACCTTTGAAACAGAATTAGACAAGCTCGCCAGTGTAAACTCGCGCCCGCAAGCGGGGCTCGCCGCTGTGGTGTGGCGGGCGAATGTGATTAGCGAGATTTCTATGCTGCATCAAGCAGGGCAATTGTCCCCTGAGATACTGGCGAATTTACTGCAGCAAGTTAACTTAGATCAAACTCAATTTGATGGCTTACATCAAAAACTGACGCAGTTTTGATTGGGCAATTTAATACGTTTGGTATAAGAAATCAGGACAATAAAAAACGCGCTATGAAGCGCGTTTTTTATAAAGCGATAATTTTATAAACCTTAGTATCGTTATTGCAGTAGTGATATATCTGCTACGTGCAGGAACTGCTCGCGTAGATTATTCAACAATGCTAAACGATTGTTTTTCAAAGCTTCATCATCCGCCATAACCATTACATCTTCGAAGAACTGATCCACGCTTTCACGTAGGGCAGCTAACAAAGTTAAGGCCTGTTGGTAATCTGCATTGGCAAACAAAGGTGCCAACTGTGGTTGCAGCTCGTTCAACTTGGCCGCCAATGCTTGCTCTGCGGCTTCGGTCAACAAACTTGCATTGATGGTTGTTGGTAAAGCGCCTTCAATCTTAGCCAGAATGTTGGATACCCGTTTGTTCGCTGCTGCAAGTGCGCCAGAAGCTTCTAGGCTTCTAAAGTGTGATACCGCATTGATACGACTATCAAAATCAGCTGGGCGTGTTGGGCGACGTGCTAGCACGGCTAAGATCACATCAACACCAATGCCTTTATCTTGATACCAAGCGCGGAAGCGAGCCATTAAGAACTCTAACACTTCGTCGCTTGCATTGGCGTTGCTTAAGTTAGTACCGTGGAGCTCCTGAGCTTTAGCAATCAGCGTTACTAAGTCCAGTGGCAGTTTGTTCTCTACGATAATACGCAGCACACCAATGGCGGCACGGCGTAGGGCAAAGGGATCGGCTGCGCCTTTTGGTGCTTGGCCAATACCAAAGATACCGACTAAAGTATCGAGCTTATCTGCTAATGCGACTGCGCAAGATACGCCAGCACTAGGCACTGTATCGCCAGAGAACTTAGGCTTGTATTGCTCTTCCATTGCAACCGCAACGGCTTCGGTTTCACCATCGAGGCGGGCGTAGTGCATGCCCATAGTGCCTTGAGTGTCGGTAAACTCCATCACCATATTGGTCATCAAATCGGTTTTAGATAACAAACCTGCACGGGCTGCATCAACCGCATTCGCGCCAGTTTGTCCGGCAATAAAGGCGGCTAGGGCAGAAATACGATTCACTTTGTCTTTTAAGGTACCGAGCTGCTGTTGGAACAGGACGGTTTCTAGGCTAGGTAAACGCGATTCCAGCGTGTGTTTTTTATCGGTATTAAAAAAGAACTCGGCGTCGGCAAGACGTGGGCGAACGACTTTCTCGTTACCTGAGATAATTTGCGCGGGATCTTTAGATTCTATATTGGCCACAAAGATAAAGTTTGGCAGTAACTTGCCTGCATTATCAAAGACTGGGAAGTATTTTTGGTCGCCTTTCATGGTATAGACCAAAGCTTCAGACGGTACACTTAAGAATTTTTCTTCGAAGCTAGCGGTCAATACCACAGGCCATTCAACCAAAGAGGTGACCTCTTCAAGCAGGCTATCTTCGATATCGGCTGTGCCACCAATCTTAGCGGCAGCTTTTTCGGCATCGGCTTTAATTAACGCTTTACGGCTTTCGTAATCGGCGATGACTTTGCCTTTTTCTTTTAGGTCGGCAAGGTAGTGATCTGCATGGGCTAATTCAAACTGCTTGAGTCCCATAAAGCGGTGACCGCGAACAGTGCGTGCCGATTTGATACCCAGCAATTCACCTTCAATCAACTCACTGCCTAACAACATAGTCGCGGTGTGCACAGGGCGAATAAATTGGGTTTTATTATTGCCCCAGCGCATTGGCTTAGGAATGGGCAATTTATCGAGTGCACGTTGAGCCATAGCAGCGATCAAACTTTTGGTTTCGACGCCTTCAACTTTGGCGTTATGGACTAACCATTCGCCTTTATCTGTAACTAAACGTTCGGCTTGTTCAACAGTAATACCATTACCACGTGCCCAACCTTCAGCGGCTTTCGTCGGTTTGCCTTCAGCATCAAATGCTGAACTCACGGCGGGGCCGCGTTTTTCAACCACTTTGTCAGCTTGTGCAAGGGCAAGTTCAGTGACGTTAATTGCCAGACGACGTGGCGCTGCGTACCAAACGGCTGAGCTGAACGCTAAATCGGCTTTGGTGAGTTCTTCAGTAAAGTTAGCTAAAAAGGATTCAGCCAGTTTACGTAGTGACTTAGGTGGTAATTCTTCCGTGCCTAACTCTATGAGTAAGTTTTCAAAATTCATGTTTTTACCTCTACTTACACATTGGGAAGCCAAGCGCTTCGCGTGCCTGATAATAAGATTCAGCGACCGCTTTCGCCATAGTACGAACGCGTAAGATGTAGCGTTGGCGCTCGGTAACTGAAATGGCATGGCGGGCATCGAGCAGGTTGAAGGCGTGTGAGGCTTTCATCACTTGCTCGTATGCGGGCAGAGGTAAAGGTTTTTCTAGCGACAATAAATGCTGACACATTTTTTCGCACTGATCGAACAGGGTGAACATAAAGTCCACATCGGCGTGCTCGAAGTTATAGGTCGATTGCTCGACTTCATTTTGATGGAACACATCACCATAGGTGATGCGGCCCAGTGGACCATCGGTCCATACGAGATCATAAACACTATCTACGCCTTGGATATACATGGCCAGACGCTCTAGGCCATAGGTGATTTCACCTGTGACTGGGCTGCATTCGATGCCGCCAACCTGTTGGAAGTACGTAAACTGAGTCACTTCCATACCATTAAGCCAAACTTCCCAGCCTAAGCCCCAAGCACCTAGTGTTGGTGATTCCCAGTTATCTTCCACAAAGCGGATATCGTGGATTTGAGTATCAATACCCAGTGCTTGCAGTGAGCCTAAATACAGCTCTTGAATATTGTCAGGAGAAGGCTTCAACACGACTTGGAATTGGTAGTAGTGCTGCAGACGGTTAGGGTTTTCACCGTAACGACCATCCGTAGGGCGGCGCGATGGCTGCACATAGGCACTGCTCATAGGTTCAGGCCCTAAAGAACGTAGGAAAGTTTGTGGGTGGAATGTACCCGCGCCGACTTCCATATCTAAAGGTTGAACAATTGCACAGCCTTGCTGTGCCCAATATTCCTGCAGGGTGAGAATGAAACCCTGAAATGTTTTTACGTCGTGTTTTGTCGTCATGTCTACTTGTCTACTGCCGTCAGCCTGAATAGAAAATGGGTTCGATTATACCTTGTAGATATCTGCTTATGTAGGTTATTTTTTACCTTCTTAATTAAAACAATAAGGTTATATACCATGGAAGAGATCCGCTGTGGCTGGGTAAGTGATGATCCCTTGTATCGTGAGTATCACGACAAAGTGTGGGGGCGACCTGTTTATGATCCAAAGGAGCTGTTTGCTAAGTTGTGTTTAGATGGTCAACAGGCCGGATTATCTTGGATAACTATCCTGAAGAAGCAACAAAATTATGAACAGGCCTTTGCTAATTTTGAACCTGAGATTATTGCGACTTTTGATGAGGCGAAAGTGGAGGAGCTCATGTTGAATCCCGGTATAGTGCGCAACCGCTTGAAGGTGAATTCTATCATCAAGAATGCCAAAGGTTATTTAGCCTATACTGCCGATGGGAAGGATTTCTCTGCATTTTTATGGAGTTTTGTGGGCGGTAAACCCATAGTTAATCAGATTAGGGCAATGTCGCAGGTTTCGGCACAAACACCAGAATCTGAAGCCATGTCAAAAGCGTTGAAGAAACTCGGATTCAATTTTGTCGGCCCAACCATTTGTTATGCCTTTATGCAGGCGGTGGGTATGGTGAACGATCATCTTGTCGAGTGTGTTGCTTATCAGGCCTGTGTCGATTCCTGTGCTGAGCATAGCCACTAGAATCATTAATCGTTGGGCTGACTGATATTAAAGAAAACTCTTGTAGAGTATCCAAATACAAAAAAGCATGTTCCACGTGGAACATGCTTTTTGAGCTTCGCTGGAACTCATCTTGTTAAACTTAAACGGTCTCAACAGGAAAGCTATTCTCCTAGACTTGAAAGTTGCCCTTAGAGTTTCTCAAAGAAAAACGGCTTACGCTGTTCTTTATCCCCATTAAGTTCCTTCATAGTCTCTGCATCAAATAACTTACCATTGACCATAGTATGAGTGACTCTGTCGGTGACGCGAATGTCGGCTAATGGATCACCATCAATAACGATCAAGTCTGCGAGCTTACCTTCTTTGATAGAACCGAGTTGCTGCTCCATGCTAAAGGTCGTCGCTGGATTAATGGTGGCCGTTTTCAACACTTCCATATTGCTCATGCCGCCTTGGGCAAACATCCACATTTCCCAATGTGCCGCTAAACCTTCACGTTGACCGTGGGCGCCAATATTTGGGTGAACCCCTAACTTATTGAGCTCGTTAGCAACCTTAGCAACATTGAAATGATTGTAGTGGCTCTCTGGTGCATGGGGGCGTCGCATTGATCTTGCTTGTAAAATATCGGCTGGCACATACATGGATAGGCGTGGATGTGCCCACACATCGGTTTTATCATACCAGTAGTTTTCACCAGAAATACCACCATAGGCAACCACTAAGGTTGGCGTGTAACCAACTTGAGTCTGGCTCCAAAACTGTTTGATATCGTTATAGATTGAACCAACGGGGAGTGAGTGCTCAATCGTAGTATGTCCATCGGCGACCATGCTTAAATTATGTTGCAGCAAGCTGCCACCTTCAGGCACGACCATCATTTCGAGTTCACGTGCTGCGGCTATGACTTGCTGTCTCTGATTGCGGCGCGGTTGGTTATAGCTTTTTACGCTAAAGGCTCCAACTTTTTTCAGGCGTTCAAGATGGAATTTGGCATCATCTAGTGAGTCTATGTGCGATGTGTAGCCAGGCGCATTGGCACCATAAAGTATGGTGCCGGTGGAGAATATTCGTGGGCCAACAATATTACCTGCTTTTTGTTGCTCAGATGCGGCAAAGATTTCTGTGGTGTCATTCGATGGATCGTGAATCGTAGTCACGCCTAAAGATAATCCAGAGTAGAGCGCCCAGTTCTGTTGTGGCACGATTTCATCATCCGCTTGCGGTCCATGGGCGTGGGCATCGAATAGTCCTGGCATAATGGATTTGCCTTTGATGTCGATGATCTGCGCATCCTTAGGAATCGCAACATTGGCATCGCCTACGGCGACAATATGATTGTCTTTGACTATGACCACACCATTATCAATCACTTGGTCATTTTCCATCGTAATCACTTTACCACCGACAAACGCGATTGTTCCACGTGGAACATCGGCCTTTTCGGTAAAGCCTAAATCGATAATGCTTGGTTGTGCCTTTTCATCTTTGTTGCGATATTGAGTGTCAACCTTGGCTTGGTACAACTCGGGGCCAAGAGTCCAATATAGTTGGTCGCTTTTACTGTTCCAACTGATACTTTCACCCGCACGGGCACTCAATTGGCTTACGGGTAGATTGCTGGCATTGGGGCCAATCTCAACTGTCTCGCTGTGTTTAGCAAAAGGTGTTACCCAAACCTTGAATCGTTCAGCAAAGGCGAGTTGCTCACCATCGGGTGAAACCCTAAATTCAGTTGCATGTTTGCTGCTGTAATGAACCCGTTTATCGAAGCCGTCTAAGTTGATGGATGATAACTGCGGCGTTTCATCTTCGCTGCTATTCATAAAAAAGACGCGATCGGCATTAGCACCGAATTGAGCTTGATAGCCATCGGCACTGATCTTGCTATTTTGTTTACCTTTAATATCGACTTTATATAGCCCAGGTTCCTGCGACCAAGTTCTTGGTGTGAGGTTACCGCCTTGAGTTTTACGATACACTACGAGTTCACCATTGGGTGAAAAGGTGGGTTCGACATACTTTCCTGGCTCAGATGTTAGCTGCTTAGGTTTGCTACCTTTGGCGCTGATCACTTGCACTGTGCCTTGGTCTTGGTCATTCCAAGTGGTGAAAACAATATTTTTACCATCGCGCGACCATTGGGGATAAAGTTCTGCAATATTTTTGTCTAGCTCAGTCAAGCGTGACATTCTGCCATCGGGTAAGGATTTTAACCAAATTTTACCCAGTGCTTCGAAGGCGACTTTGCTACCATCCGGTGAGACCTGCGCCATACGTAGCATTTTTACATCGAAAACGTCTTTATCGATATCTTGCTTAAAGCGCACCGAGGGCTGTACGGCTAACTCAGTTTTTACACTAAAGGGGATATCTGTGAGTGTTTTATTGGCAACATTCAGACGATTAATTTTTCCCTTAGCCCAGAAGAAAATATCCTTGTTATCTTGTGTCCATGCCATTGTTGGATAGACGCCATGAATGGCCCAAGTCTCCTGCATATCACGGTCAAGTTCGCCAAACAGCTTAGTTGTTTCTCCCGACTTAAGGTCGAGTAGGTAGAGTGATGACTGGAAATCATCGCGCTTAATATAGGCGAGCTTAGTACCGTCTGGGCTCGGCGTTGGCCGAATCGCTCCACCCGTGCCTTCGATTAATACCTCAATCTCACCAGTTTGAGTATCGTAGCGTTTTATTTTGTAGATACCGTTGACCGAATCCTTTGAGTAATGGAATGTTTTACCCGGCGTGTCATCCTGACTAAAGTAGATATAGCGACCATCGGGTGAATACGCGGGTTCACCTAAATCTTTCTCATCATTAGGACGTTCGGTTAGTTTGACGCCTTCACCACCCGCAACGTGGTATAGCCACACTTCGCCCGCACCCAAACTACGACTGGCGGTAAAGTGCTTACGGGCAACCAAATACTGGGAGTCTGGGCTCCAAGCTGGACTGTTTAGTAGCCTGAAGGTTTCTTGGGTGACTGTTCTTGGGTTGTTGCCATCAGCATCCATAATCCAAATGTTATCACCACCATCACCATCGGACGTAAAAGCAATGTGCTTGCCATCAGGGCTATAGACGGGCTGCATCTGCCAAGCTATGCCTTGGGCTAATGGCTTAGCTTCACCGCCTGTTACTGGAATTTGGTAGATGTCACCGAGTAAGTCGAAGACGATATACTTGCCATCTGGACTGACACTTAAGTTCATCCAAGTGCCTTCATTAACATCAACTTTGACTTGCACTAAGGGAGCATTCGCTGGAGCGTTAACATTCCAAGTCGATTCTTTCGTTTCTGTGGCGTTAACTGCAAGGGTATTCATCCCAAGAGTGAGGGCAATATAAAGCGGGGTAAGTTTAGAGTTCAACATGTCACTTCCTGTTATCGTTCTTATGGGCTACATGAGCGGTATTAATCACAAGATAAAGTTTTGTTAATACTTGGTGTAGTTATCGCATAAATAGATAGGAAGGAAAACGTAAATACTGTTTCAATTGATGTTCGAGCTAGAAAGCTGATATTTATATTAGGATTGGGACAACAGAAATAGAACCAAGTTATTTGGTTCTATTTATAGAGGAATATGGATAACTAGCTGAGATAAGTGATTGGATTAGCGAGGAAAGAAAATTGCTATCTCATCACCTAGGTGGATCATGGCATCATTTAATACCCTGCATGTAACACCTCCTCGCCAATCTGGGGTGAGTGCGGCTTCTAAACCGACATGTGCAATTTCCATTTTTTTACAGGGATCGGTCTCACCTGTAATTTCAAGTAGTAACTCACCAATTTGTAAATGTTTACCAACATCTGCACTGCTAAATACCAGACCATCAACGAGCAGATTTACTCTGCGAGTCGTCCAAGGCAATTCTGCCTCAATAGCACGACAGG
Organism: Shewanella sp. SM20; assembly: GCF_025654545.1. Classification (NCBI taxonomy): domain Bacteria; kingdom Pseudomonadati; phylum Pseudomonadota; class Gammaproteobacteria; order Alteromonadales; family Shewanellaceae; genus Shewanella; species Shewanella sp. SM20. The sequence goes on from NZ_JAKKRK010000022.1 coordinate 49,341, forward strand.
CTTGTTGCCATTGTAGTTTGGAAAGCACAGTGACTTGGCGTTTGCCAGGACGACCAAATACATCTTTCTCTACACCATTTAACTGGGTGACATTGGCACAGAGAACCTCATTCATTGGGCCGCGCTTTACAGTTTTATAGGCAATTGCCAGCAGTTTTGGCATAGTTCCTCACATCCTTTTTAATGATTAAGTCGCTAAAACGATACGACTTAAAGTCCTTTTTTGATCAAATATTGGTATGGCGTCTGAGCCGTTTCGCTGGCGATAAGCGTGTGATCCATAAACTCACAGAAGCTTGGAATATCGCGTGTCGTTGCAGGGTCATCGGCAATGATCAGCAGTGTCTCGCCTGCAGCCATTTGTCTTACCGTTTTACGCACCATCATTACAGGTTCAGGGCAACGTAAGCCAAGTGCATCGAGTCTATGCTGTGCGGTTGAGAAAGCGTCGTTCATATTACCTCTACTGAACGGTTAAGCAGAATTAGCTAATGTTACTCCAGCCCCCATGATAAACCAAGTTGGCGGTCGCAATTTGTGATGTGGTTTGATTGGTGTGCTTTTTGTCGTTAGCAAGGCTAGAGATAAAATGTTCCACGTGGAACAAACTTATGGCTTATGGTAATTAACATTACTCAACGGCTTTATCTGCAGCGCTTTGAGATTGAGAGATTGGATGGATAACAGCTGTACTATTCTCTGGTGCTAAATCATTTGCAGCTGCCATAGTTTGTTGCTGCAATTTGGACGCCCGTTTGTAGCTATACATTTTTTGATCGGCTTTATGAATTAAGCTATTGGCTTCTTCATATTCATAGGGGCCAGTATCTGTAATGCCAAAGCTTAAGGAAATATTGTTTAGACTGAGTTTTATTTTTTGATTAAACCGAGTTATGAAATTCTCTCGAGCTTGTTCCTCACGACAGTTAGGCATGATGATACAGAATTCATCTCCACCATATCGAAAGCAATGATCTTCAGCACGAGTGGTTTCTTTAATCGCTTTTGCGACGGCACAAAGTACTTCATCACCTGATCTATGGCCTTGAGTGTCATTAAATAATTTAAAATCATCTACATCTAAGTAGATGACACATACGGGCTCGGCGCGTCTTTGGGCTGCTCTGAGTATGCGAGTTGCGGTTTCTTGTAAGTGCCTTACGTTGAGTAAACCTGTTAAGGGATCGGTTTGCGAGAGTTCTTCTAACTGCTGTGTTCGCTCTTTGACTTTGCTTTCCATGCTTTGGGCATATTTTTCGGCTTTATCCTTAGCGTTCTCAATCTCGGAGACTAAGCTGCGAATATAAGTATCGAATACTAGTGTGACATCAAACAGCACGAGTTTATCAATTGCGGCTCGAATACGTTCGGCTTGACGTACATCTTGTACTGAACTGTTGATCACTGCATAGATCAACTCCTTGAGTGTGTGTACTGCAGACAGGTAAAGTTTGGGCTCAACACCTATACGTTTATGGACTAAACCAATCCGCAGGCGATTGTTTACGTACTCAAGATCATAAACACCATTAAATAAATCAAGCACATATCTTCTCTGTGCGGTACGTAGGCGGGCAAGGGTGTCTGAGTCTCCAATCAAGAGCGCAATTTCTGACACACTGGTTTGTAAGCCGTAAAAGTCATCGACAATTTTATCGATGTTTTCTTCAATGATGGGCTTAAAGGATTGCAGGGCCTTTACGTCTGCCCCTGTAAAAGAGAAGAGCGCCTTACGAGACTCGATCTCCAGCTCAGTGATCCGCATTTGTTCGAAAAGGGTCTGTTCCGTTTGTAGCATCTGGCATTCCTCTGGTAAAACAACGAATTGCATCCTTGCACTACAATGCCTAGATTTGGCTGATGATTGCTTGCCTGTTGTCGTCCACAATAGCCAGTAATGCCCTTGTAGTTAAGTCGATAACGGACTGATTTTCAAATGAACAGCAGAAAAAATGAGAAATATTAATATTTACGATGGCAGAAGATTTGGCATAAAAAAGCCGGAACAAGTTCCGGCTTTGATGATTATTTGATTAACGAATTAAACGCGTTCGAACACGGTGGCGATACCTTGGCCTAAACCTATACACATGGTCGCTAAACCTAAGGTCGCGTCTTTGTCTTCCATCAAGTTGATCAGCGTCGTAGAGATACGTGCACCTGAACAACCCAGTGGGTGACCTAGTGCAATCGCGCCGCCGTTGAGGTTGATTTTGTCGTCAACCACATCCGCTAAGCCTAAATCTTTTACACAAGGTAAAGACTGAGCTGCAAACGCTTCGTTCAGTTCAATCACATCTAAATCGGCAACTGTGATACCAGCACGAGCCAGCGCTTTTTGCGTGGCTGGCACTGGGCCGTAACCCATGATAGCCGCATCACAACCCGCAACCGCCATAGAGCGAATGCGTGCACGAATTGGTAAGCCAAGTGCGCGCGCTTTAGATTCTTCCATGATCAACATGGCTGAAGCGCCATCAGACAGTGCAGAAGAAGTACCCGCAGTGACAGTACCGTTTACTGGATCAAATACGGGACGCAGTGCAGCCAGAGATTCCATTGTGGTTTCTGGGCGGATCACTTCGTCTTGCAGTACTTTAATTAAGGCACCGTTAGCATCGTGACCTTCAATGCCATAGATTTCCTTGGCAAAACGGCCTTCAATCGTCGCAGCATAAGCACGTTGATGAGAACGTACTGCAAAAGCATCTTGCTGTTCACGGGTAATACCGTGCAGTTTACCCAGCATTTCAGCAGTTAACCCCATCATGCCAGAGGCTTTTGCCACGTTGTTAGCAAGACCAGGGTGGAAGTCGACACCATGGCTCATCGGCACGTGGCCCATGTGTTCTACGCCACCAATAATAAAGGTGTCGCCCATGCCAGTCATAATCGCCCGCGCAGCTTGATGGATAGCATCCATTGACGAACCACATAGGCGGTTAACCGTCACAGCGCCAGCGGTCTTTGGAATGCCGGCTAATAGTGAAGCATTACGGGCAATGTTGAAGCCTTGCTCTAGGGTTTGTTGCACACAACCCCAAATCACGTCTTCAATTAGGTTTGGGTCGAGTTGCGGATTACGCAGCAACAGACCTTTCATCAATTCGGCAGACAGAGTTTCTGCACGTACATTACGAAATACGCCAGCCTTTGAGCGGCCCATCGGAGTACGGATGCAGTCTACGATAACAGCTTGTTTCATGATTAAATTCCTTTCCCGCTAATTAGGCTTGGTAGTAGCTACCGTTATTGGCTGCTAATGTACGCATCGCATCTGTGACTTGATACAGACCGCCCAAGTGAGCATATTTGTCTGCTAAGGCCACAAAGTTTGCGACACCCATGGTATCCAAGTAACGGAACACGCCGCCTCTGAATGGTGGGAAACCTAAGCCATAAACCAGGCCCATATCCGCTTCGGCAGGTGATGCGACAATACCTTCTTCTAAACAGCGCACGGTTTCGATGATCATAGGGATCATAGTACGGGCAATAATGTCATCGGCTTCAAAGGCTTTTAAGTCGCCAAAGGCAGCTTTCAATAGGCCGTAGCTCGTAGGATCGACATCTTTCTTCGGTTTGCCACGGCTATCGACTGAATAGACATAGAAACCTTTGCCATTTTTCTGGCCAAGGCGCTTGTTCTCAAACATCACATCAATCGCATCAGTGCCTGATTTACCCATTCGATCAGGGAAACCTTCAGCCATAACGGCTTGGGCGTGATGACCTGTGTCTAAACCCACTACGTCGAGCAGGTAAGCAGGGCCCATTGGCCAACCGAATTGTTTTTCCATCACTTTGTCGATTGCAGCAAAGTCGCCACCTTCGGCAAGTAAGCCGTTAAAGCCTGCAAAGTAAGGGAAGAGTACGCGGTTAACGAAGAAGCCTGGGCAATCGTTAACCACGATTGGGGTCTTGCCCATTTTGCTGGCGTAAGCCACAACAGAGGCGATGGTTTCTTCAGAGCTGTGCTCACCACGGATAACTTCGACCAACGGCATTTTGTGCACTGGGTTGAAGAAATGCATACCGCAGAAACGCTCAGGTTTCTTCATGCTCTTAGCGAGCAAGTTGATTGAAATCGTTGAGGTGTTTGACGCGATAATTGCATCTTCACTCACATAGCCTTCAACTTCGGCTAAAACCTGTGCTTTAATTTTTGGATGTTCAACAACGGCTTCAACGACGACATCACTGTGTTTGATCGCAGCATAATCTAATGAAGGCGTGATGTTGTTCAGCACTTTGGCCATTTTTTCTGGCGTTGAACGACCACGAGCAACTTGGGCAGACAGCAGTTTGGCGGCTTCATTGAGGCCTAAATCTAATGCTGGCTGGGCAATGTCTTTCATGACAATCGGTGTGCCTTTGCTGGCGCTTTGGTAGGCGATACCGCCGCCCATAATGCCAGCACCTAATACGGCAGCGTTTTTCACTTCTTTGGCTAATTTACCCGCTTTTTTCGCTTTGCCTTTAACGAATTGATCATTAAGGAAGATACCGATAAGCGCTTTAGCAACGTCAGTTTTAGCCAGTTTGATAAAGGCTTGATGCTCGATTTGCAGTGCTTCGGTGCGGCCTTTAGTCGATGCTTGCTCAATCACGCTTACTGCGGCCATTGGTGCAGGGTAGTGTTTACCCGCAACCGCAAACACCATGCCTTTGGCTGTGGTGAATGACATCATAGCTTCAAGTTTTGGCAGTGTTAGTGCAGACAGCTTGCGGTTACGACGCGCTTGCCAATCCAACTTTTCAGCAACAGCATCTTTGAGCATTTGAATCGCAGCCGCTTCTAATGCTTCTGGCGCAACCACAGCATCCACAGCACCGACTTTCAGTGCATCTTCAGCGCGTTGGTCGTTACCTGTGGTGATCCATTCAAGTGCGTTATCTGCACCAATCACACGTGGCAGACGAACTGTGCCGCCAAAGCCTGGGATGATGCCGAGTTTAGTTTCAGGTAAACCGATTTTGGCTGTGGTATCTGCGATACGAAAATCCGTTGCCAGAATGGTTTCACAGCCGCCACCTAAGGCAAAGCCTTTGATTGCAGATGCTGTTGGGAAAGGTAAGTCTTCGAGTTTGTTGAAGACAGCGTTGGCTTGTTCAACCCAAGAGAGCAGTACGGCGTCATCTTGTGCGAATAGGCCTAAAAATTCGGTAATGTCGGCACCCACAATAAAGGTATCTTTACTTGAGGTCAGCACTAACGCTTTGATATTGGAATTTTGCTTGATGCTGTCTAATGCGGCATCGAGCGAAGCGAGGGTTTCTCTGTCGAATTTGTTCACCGAACCGGGTGCGTTAAAGCACAGCTTGGCAATATTATCCTCGAGTAACTCAACTTGAATTGTAGGACTTTGGTAGATCATTGCTTGCTTCCTTTTGGCTTAAAAGTGATACCCACCATTATGTGTTGGTGCTAGTACGACTCTCTATCTCACAGCAGCTTCGGCCATCATTTGACCAGTTGTATGCCAGTGTGCTTCGAAATTCGATAAATTACAACACCCAATTTAAACGACTGTTTAATTTCTTGTCGGCTAGAGTGATTTTTCACCTTTGTGATACACTGCACAGAGTGTAGAACACCTAGGGTGCGTTAAATCACTTTGCGAATAAATAGGTCTTTGTGGCTGTTTTCCTTAGACGTTTAAACGCTGCAGCCATGCTAGGGTTGAATAGAATTATTAAAAATAATCATGATGTTATCGCTTTAATGTTCTTTATTGAGCAGCCATGTATTTTAGATTGAGTGACAGTTTAACGTTTTGATTGAATCTGTTGTTCATAATCAGATTAAGATTATGTGGGCAAATTTGGCTCATAATATTAACTTTTATTCATTGCAGGAGATGACAAATGGATCAGTTGGCTCATCACTATCGTGCCCATATTGCCGAGTTAAACCGCCGAGTCGCAGAGATTTTGTCTCGAGAAGCCTTGTCTGGTTTAGTGATCCATTCGGGTCAGCCGCATCGGATGTTTTTGGATGATATCAATTATCCCTTTAAAGCAAACCCGCACTTCAAGGCATGGTTGCCAGTGTTGGATAATCCGAATTGCTGGTTAGTCGTCAATGGTCGCGATAAGCCGCAGCTGATTTTTTATCGTCCTGTGGATTTTTGGCACAAAGTATCCGATGTGCCGGATATGTTCTGGACCGAGCATTTTGATATTAAGCTGTTAACTAAGGCCGATAAGGTCGCTGAACTGTTGCCCAAAGACACTGTTAATTGGGCTTATTTGGGCGAGCATTTAGATGTAGCCGAAGTGCTGGGTTTTACCAGTCGCAATCCTGATGCTGTGATGAGCTATTTGCATTACCACAGAACCACTAAAACTGAATATGAGCTGGAATGTATGCGCCGCGCCAACCAAATTGCGGTGCAGGGACATTTGGCTGCTAAAAATGCGTTTTATAACGGTGCGAGTGAGTTCGAGATCCAACAGCATTATTTATCTGCCGTGGGCCAGAGCGAAAATGAAGTGCCCTACGGCAATATTATCGCTCTTAATCAAAATGCGGCGATTTTGCATTACACCGCGCTTGAGCATCAAAGCCCTGCGAAACGTTTGTCTTTTCTTATTGATGCGGGCGCGAGTTACTTTGGCTATGCGTCTGATATCACTAGAACCTATGCATTTGAGAAGAATCGTTTCGATGAGTTGATCGCTGCGATGAATAAGGCGCAGCTGGAGCTTATCGACATGATGCGCCCTGGCGTTCGTTATCCTGATTTACACTTAGCGACTCACGCTAAAGTCGCGCAAATGCTATTGGATTTTGATTTAGCCACGGGTGATGCCCAAGGTTTGGTTGATCAAGGCATTACCAGTGCTTTCTTCCCCCATGGTTTAGGCCACATGTTAGGTTTACAAGTACATGATGTGGGTGGCTTCTCCCACGATGAGCGCGGTACCCATATCGCGGCACCCGAGGCCCATCCATTCCTACGTTGCACCCGCATTTTAGCGCCAAACCAAGTGCTGACCATGGAACCTGGATTATACATCATAGATACTTTGCTCAATGAGCTTAAACAAGATAGTCGTGGCCAACAGATTAACTGGCAAACGATTGATGAGTTAAGGCCTTTTGGCGGTATTCGTATCGAAGATAACGTCATAGTGCATCAAGATAGAAACGAGAATATGACCCGTGAGCTCGGCTTAGCCGATTGATGTTTGAAAATAGATTAGGGCGAATTCGTGCTCGAAAGTTATAACGTTCCCTGTGATGAAATCGTCATTGAAGAAGAGATAAAGCATAGTCGCTTTATCTCTTTTCTCTTTCATTGCGATAGTGTCGATAAATTAAAGTTAGTACTTACTGACATCAAGCGTGACTATCCCGGCGCAAGCCACTATTGCTCAGCTTTTGTTGCTGGCGCACCGGATGATAGCGTCTTGATTGGTTCGAGTGATGACGGTGAGCCTGCTGGCAGTGCAGGTCGCCCTATGTTAGCTGTGTTGCAAGGGGCACATATTGGCGAAGTTGGCGCCGTTGTCGTGCGTTACTATGGCGGTACTAAGTTAGGCGTAGGTGGACTCGTTCGGGCTTATACGTCGGGCTTAAGGCAAGGCTTGATTCAATTACCGACGCGACTCAAACAGTTACGGTATCCCGCCAAGTTGCATTGTGATTATGCGCAGCTGCGCGATGTCGAGCATCTATTACAGCAAGTGGATGCCGTGATCATCGATAAGCAATTTGCCGCAGCGGTCGATATTGTGTTTGAGATAGGGCGAGAGCAACAGGTATGGCTTTGTGAGTCGCTGGCGACACTGAGTCAAGGAAGTTTGAGGCCCGAGTTTGATCTGTGATGCCTGCGTAAATTATGCCAAAATAGCCCAAATGCTGAAAATACCTTTACAGCCAATGGAATAATTGAACTCGCGTAATGCAATATAAAACCATAATTAGAATCATAGGCCTGCTGATTGGTTTATTTTCAATCACTATGCTGCCACCAGCACTGATCGCTGTTTGGTATAACGATGGCGGCGGCACGGCGTTTATGCAGGCATTTTTTGTTAGCCTATTTATTGGTTTTTGGCTCTGGTATCCGAACCGCCACTGCAAAGAAGAATTGCGTACGCGAGAGGGCTTCCTGATTGTCGTGCTGTTCTGGACTGTACTGGGTTCTATTGGTGCCTTGCCGTTTATCTTTTCGAGTCAGCCAGACTTAAGCTGGACAGACAGCTTCTTTGAATCTTTTTCTGCGTTAACCACCACCGGAGCCACTGTCATTGTCGGGCTCGATTTTTTACCTAAGGCCATTTTGTTTTACCGCCATATGCTGCAATGGCTTGGCGGCATGGGGATTATTGTGCTCGCTGTGGCTATTTTACCTGTGCTCGGAGTGGGAGGAATGCAGCTTTATCGCGCAGAAATTCCGGGGCCAGTGAAAGACAGTAAGATGACCCCGCGGATAGCCGAAACCGCTAAAGCACTGTGGTATATCTATTTACTGCTAACGATTTCCTGCGCGACGGCTTATTGGTGGGCGGGCATGAGTATTTTTGACGCCATTTGTCATTCATTTTCGACCATAGCCATCGGAGGTTTTTCGACCCACGATGCCAGTATGGGCTATTTCGATAGTCCTACTATTAATCTTATTTGTGTGTTCTTTTTAATTGTTTCTGCGGTTAACTTTAGCGTGCATTTTGCGGCATTCTCACGACGTGGGATTAACGTTAGAGTCTATTTTAAAGATGCTGAATTTAAGATGCTGGTGGCGATTCAACTTATTCTCACAGCGATTTGTTTCTTCACGCTTTATCGTTCTGGTATTTATGATTCGCCAGAAGAAACCTTAGATCATGCTTTATTTCAGGCTGTCTCAGTTGCCACTACGGCTGGATTTGGCACTGATAGCTTCCATCTGTGGCCATTATTTTTACCCATACTATTAATGTTTTCGAGTTTTATCGGTGGTTGTGGTGGCTCAACTGCGGGTGGGATTAAGGTCATTCGAGTAATTTTACTGCTGCTACAGGGTTCACGTGAATTGAAACGACTTGTTCACCCTAAGGCAATGTTTTCGATTAGGATTGGCTCTAAAGCCTTACCCGACCGTGTGGTTGATGCTGTTTGGGGATTCTTTTCTGCCTATGCGCTGGTGTTTGTGATTTGTATGCTTGCACTCATGGCGATGGGATTAGATGATATTACGGCTTTTAGTGCTACGGCGGCATGCTTAAACAACTTAGGCCCAGGTTTAGGTGAGGTAGCGAGCAATTATGCCAGTATTGGTGATGGAGCCAAGTGGGTATTGGTCGTGGCTATGCTGTTTGGTCGCCTCGAAGTATTTACCTTACTGATTTTGTTTACGCCAACTTTTTGGAAGAATTAATCATGCAGACGTTAATAATCTATTCGACGATAGATGGCCAAACATTGGCAATTTGCCAAAAAATGAAGTCGATTTCTGAACAGGCGGGAGAGCAGGTTTCGCTCGCCACATTAGAGCAGGCGGAAGCGTTGAGCTTAGTGGATTTTGATAAAGTGCTGATTGGTGCCAGTATTCGCTATGGTAAGCATAGACCAGAGCTTTATCAGTATGTGAATCGCCACCATGCTGTGCTAGATACTAAGATTAATGGTTTTTTTACCGTTAACGTAGTGGCGCGCAAACCCTTAAAAAATACGCCTGAAACCAATCCTTATATGCAAAAGTTTCTCAAGCTTTCACTGTGGCAACCCCAGCTGTTAGAAGTGTTTGCGGGCAAGATTGATTACCCTAAATACGGTTTCTTCGACCGGACCATGATACGTTTTATCATGTGGTTGACTAAAGGGCCAACGGATATCACTGGCACTTTTGAGTTTACCGATTGGGTAAAAGTCGATGCCTTCGGTCACCGTTTTAGCCAACATTAAAAACCATTAAGCCCTAATCACTTGCAAGAGGTTAGGGCTTAAATTTAGGCTAATTTTGCAGTGTTAGGCCGCGCAGTAGCGGCTATGCAGAATTGAAATCACTTGGGTGACTTGCTCGTTCTTGAGTTTATAGTAAACAATCTGCGAGCTCTTACGGGTATCCACGAGATCTTCTGCGCGTAATACGGCTAAATGCTGGGATAGGGCCGACTGGCTTAATGGCACTGTGGCGTTGAGCTCGGTTACGCTCAACTCTTTGTCTAGTAATAGACATAAAATCATTAGGCGATAAGGGTTCGCTATGGCCTTGAGCCATTTAGCAGCACTTTCCGCATTAGTTACCATTGCATCTACATCTATATCATTTTGCATAAGGTCACTCACTTTATCGCTTTTGATTAGATAATTCTAATTGAACACATGTGTTTACGCAATCATACTGCTCGGCAATGCAGATCTCAATTTTTGCATCTCAGAATATGAGATACGACTGATTTGTGATCCTATCAGAGGTTTATTTAACGTAACCTTGCCACAATGGTGGTATTACTCAGTGGATCGGAAATTGCCTATGACACGCGTCCTCGTACTTTATTTTACCCGTGGTGGCCATACGGCCAAGATTGCCAGTGCAATTGCCGAGCAATTAAGGTTTCGTGACGCTAAGGTTGACCTCATCGATATCAACAGTGCTGCTGCGACTTGTATTAATTGGCCTGATTATGATGTCGTTGCCTTAGGTGCCTGCGTGCTTTATGGCACCTATGATAAGAGCGTATTTCAATTTATTGAGCAGCATGCACAGGCTCTGGGCGCATTGCCAAACAGTTTTTTCTGCGTCAATGTTGTGGCGAGAAATCCTGAAAAACGTATCCCTGCAAATAATAAATATCTGCAAAAGTTCATTGCGTTATCTCCATGGACGCCTGCTGATCTTAAAATTATTGCGGGCAAAGTGGATTATCCTTCATGGCCTTGGTATGACAGATTGGCGATTCAGTTGATTATGAAGATGACTAAAGGCCCAACTGATCCTAAGTCAGTTATCGATTATACCGACTGGGCAGATGTGAAAGTCTATGCTGATCATCTGTTGGAATTAGCTGACGTTACTGCAACTGCTTAATAAAAAAGGCGCTTAACAAGTTAAGCGCCTTTTTAGTATTCAATCTCTACTGAATTAGTACTTCCAGAAACTCGGGTGGAACAACACCGCCACGGTTAAGATTTCTAAACGACCGAGGAGCATGCCGAGTGACAACGCCCATTTAGCGACATCGGGTAGCGTTGAGAAGTTACCTACAGGGCCAATAATCGGGCCTAAACCAGGGCCAACGTTAGTGACTGCCGTAATCGCGCCCGTGAAACTGGTCATAGGATCGAGACCCGTGAGCACTAAAATCACTGACAAGCCTACAATCACCATCACAAACAGCAGTACGAAAGTGATCAGAGAGCGCACGATATCATCACTGATGATGCGGTTGTTGTAACGTTCCCTAAAGATACCGTTTGGATGACATTGCTGTTTCAATTGCTCGCGCATAATGGCCCCAGCAATTTGAAAACGGAAGATCTTAATCCCGCCCGAAGTGGAGCCAGAGCAACTACCGACAAACATTAAAAACAGGAAGGCGATATTGGCAAAGGCGCCCCAAGCACCGTAGTCCGTTAAGCCATAACCTGTAGTGGTGACTACCGATACCACGTTAAAGCTGGATAAACGCAGTGCATCTAGAAGCTCAATGTCGCGGGTTTGCCACAGCCAGAAGCCAATAGAACAAGATACAAAGGTGAGGAAAAATAAGAAGCCTTTGACCTGAGCATCGTTCCAAATCCGTAGATCCCTTTGCTGTATGGTTTGTACAAACATGAGAAGTGGCAAACCACCTGCTGCCATAAAGAAAATCCCAACCCAGTGTGCAGAGTTGGAGAACGCCGCCATTGAGCTATCTGAGGTCGAGTAGCCACCAGTCGAGAGGGTGGTCATTGCATGATTGATGGCCTGAAACCAAGTCATTCCCGCCAGATGATAGGCAACACAGCAGATACTCGTTAGTAAAATATATATAAAAAATAAATACTTAGCCATACTTTGGGTGCGAGGTACTGCTTTATCGCTCCAATCGGATGATTCAGTGCGGAATAGCCGCATCCCGCCGACGTTTAAGAAGGGTAGAATCGCCACCGCCATTACGATAAAACCAATCCCACCTAGCCATTGCAATAAAGAGCGCCAGATTAAGATACTGTGATCCATAGTATCCAACCCTGAGAGTACAGTAGAACCTGTGGTCGTGATGCCGGACATGGTTTCAAAGAAGGCGTCGGTATAACCAATACCGTGATAAAGGGTAAATGGCATGGCCGCGAATAGGCTTACGATCAACCACGTTAGGCTGGTTAGCAGGAACATATCGCGGATATTGAGGTTAATGCTTTTGCTTTGGCCATTGTGTAAACACAGGCTTGAGCTAATGCCTGTGACTAATGCCGACACCATAAAAGAGCCCACAGTTTCCTCACCTTTGTATGCGGCGAGGAGCAGTGGGATCAGCATGAAAGCTGTCAGCATGGACAAAAACAGCCCTAAAATAAACAATAGCGGTCTAAAGTTCAGCATAAGTTGGCTTACTAAGGTTCTTAGAAGAAGAAAGCACTTGGTTGGAAAAGCTTCTCGACTTCGCCGACAAACTTTTTATTCACTAAGAACAAGATCACGTGATCCCCTTGCTCTATCACGGTTTTGTCGTGGGCCATCAGCACTTCATCATTGCGGACAATGGCACCAATCGTTGTCCCCGGTGGCAACTTAATATCACCAATGGCTTTGCCAACGACTTTAGAAGTACTGGCATCTCCGTGGGCAATGGCTTCAATTGCCTCGGCCGCCCCACGACGTAGAGAGTAAACGTTACAGATATCACCCTGACGAATATGAGTTAATAGTGCCGAAATCGTCGCTTGTTGTGGTGAGATAGCAATATCGATGTTGGCTTCTTGCACTATATCCACATAGGCTTCGCGTTGAATAAGCACCATGACCTTTTTCGCGCCCATACGTTTTGCTAGCAGGGCGGACATAATATTGGCTTCGTCGTCATTGGTGACCGCAATAAATACGTCGGTTTGGTCTATGTGTTCTTCGAGCAGTAATTCTTGATCTGAGGCATCACCGCAGAACACTGTGGTATTTTCCAGCTGCTCCGATAAGGCTTCTGCACGTTCTAATTTATGCTCAATCAGTTTGACCGAGTGGGTGCGCTCAAGGCGTTTTGCTAAGCCTAGGCCTATGTTACCGCCACCGGCGATCATAATGTTGCGGTAGGAGTTATCGAGCTTTTGCATTTCGCTCATGACAGCGCGAATATGGCGACTGTCTGCAACGAAGAAGACTTCATCATCGGCTTCGATAATGGTCGTTCCGCGAGGCATAATAGCGCGGCCTTGGCGGAAGATCGCCGCGACCCGGGTATCAATATTGGGCATGTGTTCGCGAAGTGCCGCTAATGCATTCCCCACCAGAGGGCCGCCGTAATAGGCTCGAACAGCCACTAGGCTCAACCGGCCTTCAGCAAATTCAAGTACTTGCAATGCGCCTGGATATTCTACGAGTCGCTGGATGTAAGCGGTTACTAACTGTTCAGGGGCGATTAATTCATCGATCACGAAGCCGCCACGGGGACGACCATCGCTATTTTTGGTTTCACTGTCGATAAAGAGTTTATCGCGCATCGCCAAATAGGGTTCTGAGCGGATACGGGCAATTTTAGTCGGCGTACCAAAGAGGGTATAGGCAATCTGGCAGGCAGCCATATTGCATTCATCACTATTGGTTACGGCGATAAGCATGTCGGCATCTTCTGCGCCCGCTTCTCTGAGCACATCAGGGTGAGCGGCATGGCCCGCTACGACACGAAGGTCATATTTATCTTGCAGGGCGCGTAATCTGGATTTGTCATAATCGACAATGGTGATGTCATTGTTCTCACCCACCAAATTTTCGGCCAAGGTTCCCCCAACTTGACCTGCACCTAATATGATAATTTTCATGGCCTTGCTTACTTCCTAATCAGTCGCTTTCAATAAACGGGCATAATAAAACCCATCCATATTGTCTTGTCCTGGCGTGATTTGCCAACCTATATCCTGTGGCGAATTTTGCTGGGCAAGTGTGTCTAGCTTAGCATCTACCGTTCTATCTAAAAACGCACTGATCTGGTCGCGGTTTTCCTGCGGTAAAATCGAACAAGTGGCATAAAGAAGCGTGCCACCGGGTTTTAGCCACTTCCAGCAATGATCGAGAATTTGCTGTTGTAGTTCAGCCAACTCTTCGATGTCATGGTTTTTTCGCAACCATTTAATATCGGGATGGCGGCGGATCACTCCTGTGGCTGAGCAAGGCGCGTCCAGTAAGATACGATCAAATTGTCCGCCTTGCCACCATGAGTCTATGTTGGCCGCATCACCATGGATAAGCTCCGCTTTTAATGATAAGCGGTCAAGGTTCTGTTGCACACGCTCAAGGCGTTTGGCATCAAAATCAACAGCCACTAATTTGATACTCGGCTCAAGTTCGAGTAAGTGACAACTTTTGCCACCGGGTGCCGCGCAGGCATCGAGTATTAATTCATTCGCTTGCGGGGCTAATAAGGTCGCCGCCCATTGTGCCGCGCCATCTTGCACTGATGCTGCACCTTCATGAAAGTGTGGCAGTGTGGCGACATCCTTTGGATGCACTAGGAGAATGGCATCGGCACTGCTGCCTTCGCTCGCTTCAATGTCGATTTCGGCTAGGGCTGCGAGGTATTCGGCACGGCTCTGGGATAAGCGATTGTTACGCAGCCACATGGGCGGGCGTTCATGGCTTTGTTGAATGATGTCTTGCCACTGCTCGGGATAGGCTTCTTTTAAGCGCTTAATTAACCAAGCGGGTGTGTTATAGCTTAAGGTATCTGATTCTGTGTTTAGCGGCGATAGCTGGCGCTGAATATTGCGCAGTACACCATTAACCACTTTGACCATGCCTTCAAATTTTAATTGGCGACAGGCTTCGGCGGTTTCTGAAATTGCGGCGTGGCTTGGAATACGAGTGAAGTACAGTTGATAGCAACCTACGATCAGGAGCTGGTGGATAATCCTTTGTTTGCCTTTAAGTGGTTTCGCTAGGCATTCACTGATGCGTTTTTCTATTTGCGGCAGAGTGCGCATCACGCCATAGCAGATCTCGGCAAGTAGGGCTTTATCTTTGCCGCTGGCAAGATGTTTTTGTTGATCAGGCAATGCCACTGACAGTGACACGCCTTTTTCTAATACTTCGAAGATGGCTTTCGCAGCTAGCGCGCGCAAGTTCATGATTATTGTGCCTCGTTTGCGAGGCGAGTATTCGGGCTAAACCATTCACCTCGAGCATTGAGAATATCGGCAACATTGAGTGGCTTTTTCCCCGGAAGCTGCATACTCAGCAGGGTTAACACACCATCAGCGGTGGCGACGTCTATGCCTTTTTTGCTGGCGCTGATAATAGTACCTGGAGCGGCTGTGCTGGTGATTTCGCTGACTTGAGTTTGCCACACTTTTATAGTGTTACCTTGGTGCTCAAAGTAACTCACAGGCCAAGGATTAAAGGCGCGGACTTCTTGCCAGAGTTGTTTGGCAGATTTATTCCAATCGAGTCTGGCTTCTTCTTTACTGAGTTTTTCTGCGTAGTTCGCTAAGGCTTCATCTTGTTTTTCAGCGGCTAAGGTGCCATTTGCCAAACCTTCGAGTGCTTGCAATAGGGCAACGGGACCTTGTTCTGCCAGTTTCTCGTAAAGGCTGGCTGACGTGTCGTTATCTTCGATTGGCAGATAGGTTTTAAGCAGCATATCACCAGTATCTAAACCCACATCCATCTGCATAACGGTTACGCCAGTTTCTTTGTCGCCGGCCCAAAGTGCGCGTTGGATCGGTGCGGCACCACGCCAGCGTGGCAAAATAGAACCATGAACGTTAATACAACCTAAACGCGGTGTATCTAACACGACTTTTGGCAAGATCAGGCCGTAGGCGACGACCACCATGATATCGGCGTTGAGTGCGGCAAGTTCTTGTTGCGCGGGTTCTTTACGTAATGAGCCGGGTTGAAACACTGCAATACTATTGGCGATAGCGAGTTCTTTTACTGGGCTGGCGGTCAGTTTCTTGCCGCGGCCAGCGGGTCTATCGGGCTGAGTGTAAACGCCAATCACATTGTGGTGTGAGTTTAAAAGTGCTTGTAAGTGGCGAGCGGCAAAATCCGGTGTTCCGGCAAAGATGATGTTGAGTGGTTTCAAATCTGATCCTATGCTTCTTTGGCGTCCAATCGGGCCGCTTTTTCAAGTTTTTGTTTGATCCGCTGACGTTTTAGCGGCGACAAATAATCGACAAACAATTTGCCTTTGAGGTGATCCATTTCGTGTTGAATACAAATGGCAAATAACTCATCGGCCTCAACTATAAATTCGTTACCGTGCCTGTCTAAGGCTTTTACCGTGACAAATTCGGCGCGATCGACTTTGGCGTAAATCCCCGGAACCGACAGGCAACCTTCTTCATTGCAGAAGTCACCGCTGCTGGCGATAATTTCGGGGTTGATAAACACTTTGGGTCGTTCGACTTCATCCTGTAAGTCCATGACAATAATTTGTTTATGGTAATCAACTTGGGTCGCGGCCAGACCGATACCTTTTTCTTGGTACATGGTTTCGAACATATCATCAATTTGAGTCTGCAGCTCGGCATTAAACTCTGTGATGGGTGTGGCTTGTGTTCGTAATCTTTCGTCAGGGAATTGTAATACTTTTAATAGTGTCATACATAAACTCTTAACAAGTCTGTCAAATCTCTGCCAGTTAGTTATACTGACTGATGCTAATGAGTTAATTTTAATCTTTAGTGCCTACCAATAACAGTAAAAGCTCAAACTAAGAGTTAAACAACATGGAAATACCCATGAAACGGTTAATTTTACTCGCGTTAATGACATTCAATTGCACGTTTGTTGCCGCAGATACCCTGACGCTTAAGGCGGGGCATCCTGAGTCATATGTAGTGAAAAAGGGCGATACTCTTTGGGATATCTCCGCCGCGTTTCTGAATGACCCATGGAAATGGCCGAGTCTTTGGGATGTAAACCCACAGATTGCTAACCCCCACCTTATTTACCCTGGCGATCAACTCACTCTGGTATTTATTGATGGTCAGCCCCGCCTTGTGCGTAATGGTGCTACTGTCGATAGTGCTAAACCCCATGTAAAAAAGAGTCCAGAGGGACGTGTCATTGCTAAGAGTAATGCTATTCCAGCCGTTGATTTAGCCTTGATTGAACAATATTTAGTGCAGAATCGGGTCGTCGAGACTCACTGGCTTACTGAGCAACCTATGGTGCTGGCAGGTGAAAGTCCATCGCGTCACCATATTGTGGGTGATGTGATTTATATTGATGCTGAACTGCCAATAAACCAAAAATATGGTATTTACGAACGTGGTCGCGAGTTTTTCAATAAAGAGTCAGGCGAAGCGTTAGGACAAGAAGCCATTTTGTCGTCTACTGGGCAAGTGATTGAGTCTGGTAAGGTTTCAAAAATTAAGTTGCTAACGAGCTTTCGCGAAACTAAAGCAGGCTTCAGAGTATTGCCGATGGAAAGTGATTCCTTGATGTCAGCTTACTTTACTCCTAAACCTGCGGAATTAAAGATACCAGCTTTAGTGTTAGCAACAGAATCAAATTTGCGTGAAGCGGGTAAGTTGAATGTCGTGTACTTAGATAAAGGCACTCAGGATGGCGTCGAGCCTGGGGTGGTATTTTCTATTTACCGTGATGGTGAGGTTATTGTTATCAACAATGATGGTATGCCGGTTCCTGCAATTGAACGTACTGCCTATGATAACCTAATGGCGTCAGTCTCTTCGGATCGTGCAGTTAAGATGCCGGATGTTTATCATGGTAAGTTGTTAGTGTTTAAAGTGTTTGATAAGGCGAGCTTAGGTTTGATTGTCTCCACCGAGCGGCCTGTTCGTGTCGACGATAAGTTAATCGCCCCAGAATCTTTAGCCTTAAGAGGTCTATAATCTCTGAAAATTTGGTCGATTGGTTAGTTGTTTGTGCTGTATCTGGGCTAGGACCCGCTCGGATCCAACAATTATTAACGCACATGGAAGTGGACGACCTCAGACAAAGGTTAGAGCATGAGAGACAAGCGCTACCTTTATCTGATCATCTGCTCCATAGCCTTGTTATTGATTATCAAAAAGTGGATGTCGCCCTCGAATGGCAACAGCAAGCCGCCGATCATCATCTGCTTTGCTTCTCTGATCCGCTTTATCCACCATTATTAAAACAACTCTCAGATCCGCCCGCCGTCCTGTTCGTTAAAGGTTGCTTAGAGGCGTTAGCCCTTCCTTATCTTGCGATTGTTGGCAGTCGTAATGCTTCTCCTGGCGGATTGCAGGTCGCTTATCAACTGGCTGCTGAGATGTCCTCAATGGGATTTGGTATCTGTAGTGGCATGGCGATGGGGATTGATGGGGCAGCCCATAAAGCCTGTGTTGACCATCAAGGGTGCACTATTGCCGTACTAGGTACGGGCATAGAGATCATTTATCCACGAAAACATCGACAGCTTTATCATGATATTCAGCGGCAAGGCTGTATACTTAGCGAGTTTTGGCCTGATACTGGTCCCTTTGCGGGTAATTTTCCGAAACGAAATCGCATTATTAGCGGTCTATCTTTAGGTACTCTTGTGGTTGAAGCCTGTCGCAAAAGCGGCTCTTTAATCACTGCTAGGTTGGCGATGGAACAAGGGCGTGAGGTGTTTGCCGTTCCGGGCTCAATCTTAGGTGGTTACCATCAAGGCTGTCATGATTTATTACGTGATGGAGCAAAGCTTGTGGAAACCGCTGCCGATATAGTGGAAGAGTTGGCAAGTTTAACCGCTTTCCACCTTGAAGAATTGAAGTTATGCCACCATATACAGCAAGACGAGATTTGTAATTTGCCATTTTCGTCTCTGTTAGCTAGTGTAGGTTATGAAACTACATCAATTGATGCAGTCGTTGAACATAGTGGAAAAACGATAGATCTGGTGTTAGAACAAATGCTTGAACTTGAGTTGCAAGGTTGGGTAATAGCAGTACCCGGTGGTTACGTCAGAGTAAAGAGGAGCTAGCCATGTTTGATATCCTCATGTATCTATTTGAAAACTATGTTCACAGTGAAGTTGAACTACTAGTTGATGAAGACGAGTTAACCAAGGAACTCACTCGTGCCGGATTTCATCAATCCGAGATTTTAAAAGCGTTAACTTGGTTAGAGCGCTTAGCTGAATTACAAGAAGGGAATAAACCTTATCTTTGTAATCACGATCAGCATTCGTTTCGTATCTATACAAAGGACGAAATGGACAAGCTGGATGTAGAATCCCGCGGTTTCTTGTTGTTTTTAGAGCAAGTTAAAGTGCTGAATGTCGAAACCCGTGAAATGGTGATCGATAGAGTTATGGAGTTGGATGAACCAACCCTGATTTTAGAAGATCTCAAATGGGTTATCTTAATGGTGCTGTTTAATGCTCCTGGCCATGAGTCCGCTTATGAGCAAATGGAAGATTTAATCTTCGAACAGCCCGAAGGCCGACTGCATTCTTAATTGTTGTGAAAGATGAATTATGAGAGAAAGGAGGCTAAGACCTCCTTTTTTGATGCCATAAATTCCTTGATGGCACTGCGCTTGATATCCTAATGCGCTACGACAGGTGGTGAATGATTATGTCTAAGATTGATGAACAATTATTTAGTGCCCACGAACACGCACTGGAAAAAGAATACGAACTTTGCCCTGAATGTGGCAGCGAGTTATCGGTCAAACACAGTAAGCACGGCGGTTTTATTGGCTGTAATAATTACCCTAGCTGTAATTACACTCGACCCTTAGTGCAGCACGAATCCATTGAAACTCAAGTGATTGAAGGTTCTGTATGCCCTGAATGCGGTCACGAACTGGCGGTAAAGTCTGGGCGTTTTGGGATCTTTATTGGGTGTACTCAATATCCTAGCTGCACGCATATTGAAAAACAGGATCAAGCGAGTGATAAGCCTGACATTCCCTGCCCTGAATGCAAAGCGGGTAAGCTTGAGCACAGAACGAGTCGCTTCGGAAAGAGTTTTTATGCTTGCAGTGCTTACCCTAAGTGCAAGTTTATTGTGAATTATCCTCCGGTTGCTGAAGCTTGCCCGAGTTGTGGTTTTGGGATCTTAGTTGAGCGTAAAGGTGCGGCTGGGATGCGTTTAGAATGCCCGCAAAAAAGCTGTAAATACAAAAGACCACTTTAGTTTATTGTGTGGCCTGCATCTTAATATTTGGCCGATGAAAGTGGCTTGCGTATAATCCTCGGTTGACCGCTGATGGGGCGGTCAGTATTCGAATTTATCCAATAATTTGATTGTTGAAATCGACAATACTCAAAAGGTGATCCTAAGATGTTGCAGCTGCACCCATCTGACATAAAAGATATTGTGCTTAACGGTGGTGTTATCGCTTATCCAACCGAGGCCGTTTATGGCCTAGGTTGCGACCCAGATAATGACACTGCTATCCAAAAGTTATTGGCTGTAAAACAGCGCCCATGGCAAAAGGGACTGATCTTAGTCGCCAGTGATTTTCAGCAGCTTTTGGCTTATGTTGATGAGTCGCAATTAACGGTTGAGCAGCTCGAGTTTGCATTTTCCAAGTGGCCGGGGCCTTTTACCTTTGTCATGCCAATCAAAGCGCAGGTTTCAAAATACCTCTGTGGTGAATTTGACTCTATCGCAGTGCGAGTGTCGGCCCATGCTGGAGTACAAGCCCTGTGCCGCGCACTTAATAAACCTTTAGTGTCGACCAGCGCTAACCTTGCAGGTGAAGATCCCGCATTAACTGCCGCTGAAATCCTCGCCGATTTTACCGGTAAAATCGATGCACTGGTATTAGGCGAACTCGGCGAACAACGTCAGCCCTCGACCATTATCGATGCGCGAAGCGGTAAGATTTTACGAAATGGACAATGAGCAAACCAATAATAAGGATAACAAGATGAGTGTGCCTGATGTTGCAGTGGTAAAAGCGTTTTTAATCGATCTACAAAACCGAATTTGTGCTGGTTTACAGGCGCTGGATGGCCAAGCCACGTTCGCCGCCGATTCATGGACTCGCGCCGAAGGCGGTGGTGGTACGAGCCGAGTATTAACCCAAGGTGCAGTGTTCGAGCAAGCTGGGGTTAACTTTTCCCATGTGACTGGCGCTGCTATGCCTGCGTCGGCTACGGCGCATCGCCCTGAGTTAGCGGGCCGTAGTTTTGAAGCTATGGGCGTTTCTTTAGTTATTCATCCTAATAATCCTTATATCCCAACGACTCATGCCAATGTGCGTTTCTTTATCGCTCAAAAAGAGGGTGCCGATCCCGTGTGGTGGTTTGGTGGTGGCTTTGATTTAACGCCTTATTATCCTTTCGAGGAAGATGTGCGCGAGTGGCACCAGACTTCTAAGGATATTTGCGCGCCTTTCGGGGATGAGGTTTATCCCAAGTATAAGAAATGGTGCGATGAGTATTTCTTCCTACCGCATCGTAATGAAACCCGCGGCGTGGGTGGATTGTTTTTCGATGACTTGAATCAAGCAGGATTCGAGCAAAGCTTTAGCTTTATGCAAGCTGTAGGTAATGGCTTCTTAACGGCCTATGCGCCGATTGTCGAGCGTCGTAAAGAGACTGAATTCGGTGAGCGTGAGCGTCAGTTCCAACTCTATCGTCGTGGTCGTTATGTTGAGTTCAACTTAGTCTACGACAGAGGCACTTTGTTTGGCCTACAGACGGGCGGCCGTACCGAGTCTATCTTAATGTCGATGCCGCCATTAGTGCGTTGGCAATATGCTTATACGCCAGAGGCGGGAAGCCCTGAGGCAGATTTGTACGATAACTACCTCAAACCCCGCGACTGGCTTTAGCCATTAATCTTATAAAGTGGATACAGCATCCACTTTATTGATTACGCATATGATCGGCCAGAGTTGAAATCGCCTCATAAATGGCGGCTCGATGCTCTGGCTTATTAATGTGTTCTTCAATCGCAAATTTCATACAAAACAGCCATTGATCCCGCATCGCCTCATCGACGGCGAAATGCATGTGCCGTGCTCGCAATGCGGGATGACCATATTTCTGCTGATAGAGCTGTGGCCCGCCGAGCCAACCACTTAAAAATTCGAACAACTTCTGCTCTGATTCCGCAATTGGCGCTCTATGAATGGCAAGCAGTGTTGTCGTTTCTGCGGAGCTTGCCATCTTCTGATAAAAACATTTGGTGATAGCGCGGATCACTTTTTCGCCACCGATTAAGTCGTAAGCGTTAGATTGGCTCGGATCGCGATCATCCTGCGGTGGAGTGTGTTTGCTAAAAATCTTTTTAAGCCAGTTCATTGGAATAGTCGTTCACTAAAATAGAGAGTATTGAGCCGATGGCGCATTATAGCGTGAAACCCAACGTGAAATTTAGTTGAACATAATTCGTCTTGCCTAGGCTCAAAAGCGCGGTAGACTGCAAAGCCATTAAACCTAAAATTTAATATCGCTATGACAGACAGATACGCAGTGTTTGGCAATCCAATTAGCCACAGTAAATCGCCGTTCATTCATGGACAATTTGCCGCGCCCACCCAAGAGTTATTAACCTATGAAGCCATTCTTGCTCCGGTCGATGGTTTTGAAGCCTCACTGACGGCGTTTTTCAATGCGGGCGGCAAGGGCGCGAATGTGACAGTGCCTTTTAAGGAGCAAGCTTTTGCGCTGTGTGACAGTCTCAGCCCAGAGGCCAAGCTTGCTGGCGCGGTAAACACCTTAAGTTTATTGGCCGATGGCACTATTCGCGGTGATAACACCGATGGTTTAGGGCTGGTGGCCGATCTCATCGCTAACTTAGGCAGCCTGCAAGATAAGCGCGTGTTACTTATTGGTGCTGGTGGTGCGGCGCGCGGTTGTATTCTGCCGTTATTAAATGCGGGAATTGCGCAGATGATCATCAGTAATCGCACTCACACTAAGGCACAGCTTCTGGTCGATATCTTTACTTCGGTGGATAACGGTGCTTTCGCAAATAGAGTCACCGCCGTAGAAATGAATGAGCTTGTGGGCGAGTTCGATGTCATCATCAATTCAACCTCGGCGAGTCTTGCGGGCGAGTTGCCACCTTTGCCAGCACATATCATCACCACCCAAACCGTTTGTTATGACATGATGTATGGCGCCTCGGTCACCGCGTTTAACCAATGGGCGCTATCTCAAGGTGCAGCTAAGGTTATTGATGGGCTCGGCATGTTAGTCGGACAAGCGGCTAAGAGTTTTACCCTATGGCGAGGTATCGAGCCCGACACTCAAGTGGTATTAAATCTTTTGAGGGATAAACTAATGGCCGAGCCTAAGTAGGAAGCATGAATCAAAGTATTCTTTTTCCCGAACTGCAATATTGGGACGACGCCCACAAGCGAGTCTGCTTTATCGCGCAGTCACAGGGGATGAACATTAAGTGCTATATCAGTGTGAATAAGTTAGCCGAGCTGAATGATTTCTCTGAACAGCCGAGTGCCTATGAAGCTGCTGCTATGCTGGCATTGTTTGATGCGGTGAGATTTGATGCCGAAGAAATGGCGGAAGATTTAATTGAAGCCGAAGAGTTTGATGAGTTTGGGGCAGTACACTTAGGCTAAACTTATCGAACTCAGATAGTTTTCTGAATCAGCGAATAGCAAAAGGAGGTAGAGACTCAATGAGTCTCTACCTCCTTTCTTATATAGCTATAGTGACACTAAGCGACTAACTATAAGAGATTAGCTATAAGTGATTAGATGTTCTGTAACTCAACTAAGTATTCGTTTTTCAGTCTGACATAGTTGTCGGCAGATTCTGGCAAAAAGGCAATTTCGGCAGGCGTTAATGGGCGAGCCTGCTTAACTGGGCTGCCTACATATAAATAGCCACTCTGTAATACCTTGCCCGGTGGCACTAAAGAACCTGCACCTAAGATCACATCATCTTCTAAAATCGCACCGTCGAGAATAATCGCGCCCATGCCCACTAATACTCGGTTACCGACTTTGCAACCGTGAAGCATAGCCTTGTGACCAATAGTCACATCATCACCAATAATCAGTGGATGACCATCGGGACGAGCAGCTGACTTACGCGTTACATGCAATATGCTACCGTCTTGTACGTTCGAGCGTTTACCAATACGAATATGGTTAACATCACCACGCGCCGCCACCATAGGCCAAATACTGGCATCAGTATCTAACGCAATATCGCCAACAAGCACCGAAGCTTCATCTACATATACGTTATTGCCTAATTGAGGATGAATACCTTGGTAAGTTCTGAGTGGCCCTGACATAGAAAAGTCCCTAATTGAGTGGTTTTTAGCATTATAAAGGTTAAAAACTAGCGGGTCAGGTCAAATATCCAACGAACAGTGAGGAAATGACAATTATCTTAAAAATAGGGGTTGCGGACTTTCTCAATCTCCCTATAATGCGCATCCACTGACACGGCAGACAGCGAAAGCCAGCTGACGAGTTAAGTTGAATTGAGTCGCTTTTAAGCACTTAATTCAAGCGCAGCAAGAAGTTGTAAAAAACTCCTTGACGCGAAACGGGAAATGCGTAGAATACGCAGCCCTAGCCAACTGGAAGCGTTCGACGCTCAGTGTGGTACTCAAGTTCTCTTACGAATATTGAGTTGCTCTTTAACAAGATAAAACAAGAAATCTGTGTGGACACTCACAGGTGTTGAGTTAATCGAAACTGCTTAACCTTCGGGTTGGCAGTCAAAAATTTAAATCAATGTAACAATGAGTGTTCATAGTAATATGTACAGTTTGTTTCTTTAGTTAGAAACAAAAAATCAGAATTCATTGAGCCGCTGAAGTCGCAAGACGGAAGCAACAAAACTTTAATTGAAGAGTTTGATCATGGCTCAGATT